>JAFUCW010000017.1 GCA_017459485.1 Eggerthellaceae bacterium
TCGTCGCCGAGCTCGGAGCGTACATCGAGTACTATAACGAAGGGCGAATCAAGCAGTCGCTCGGCTGGAAGAGCCCGATGCAGTACAGAAGGAGCCTGGGCCTAGCCGCCTAGGAAGTCCAGGAAAACGTCCGCACCCCCAGTGTTGCGTTAAGAATTTCAATCAACCCCACCGGCAAAGGCACCGCTCGTTAATTATTGCTTGACGCGTACGCTAATCTTTGCGTATAGTAAGCTTATGACAACTGAATAGCACTAAACCGTTGAGGCGAAAGTCAAGCTTGGATAAGAGCTCACAGAGAGCGGGCGATGGTGGAAATCCCGCAGTCACTGCCAAGTAAATGGGTCGCCGAGGGAAAGGGGAAAGGCCCGCGCAGCGCAAAGGCCGAGTATCTGGACCGTGAGCCCGCGTTAGTGGCAGAGCATGTGTTGGCATGTTCGCAGAGAGGGTTTGCCTAAACCAATGAAGGTGGCACCGCAGGTCTTTCAAGCCTGTCCTTCAAGCTCCATAGGAGTTTCGAAGGGCAGGCTTTTTCCATGCGGGGCAGCGCCGTAAGTCGCCGGCAAGGCGCGGTAAGACGCACAACTTCCAAAGGCGAAAGGATCTCCTCCGTGCACTTGGCCGACATGGAAACCAAGGTCCTCACACAGGGCCGCGTCGGCGCCAAGCGCCAAAGGAGGAAGATGAGAATGACCGAGAACACCGCCACCACCATGAACGCCACCATGAACACCGCGTCCGCTGCAGGCACCGCAGCCGCAGCCACAACAGGAGCCGCAGCAGCAGCCACCGCATCCGCAGCCATAACAGGCGTCGCAGCCACTGCATCCGCGACCGCCCCGCAGGCGCCCCGCACGGTCGCGGGCCAGGCGCCCCGCGCCGTCGCAGGCCAGGCACAGCGTGAAGTCGTCGCCGCGCGCACCACGCAGGGCCTGCAGACCCAGGACCTCATCCTGATAGCCGTCCTTCTGGCGGCAGGCGCTGTGCTCAAACTGACCGTCGGGTCCTTCTTCGCATCCTTCGGCATGAAGCCCAACTTCATCATTGCCATGTACTGCCTTGCCATCATCCTGACGCGCCCGAGCGTCGGCCAGTCGGCAGTCATCGGCCTGCTCGCCGGCCTTGTCTGCCAGCTGCCCATGCTCAACGCCACGCCGGGCCTCAACATCGTCTCCGAGCTGCTTGGCGCCGTGGTCTGCGGCCTGCTCGTGCGCATCCCGATGAACATCGGTGGCAAGGCCGACGTCAACCCCTTCGTGAACACCTTCGTCTCGACCTTCGTATCGGGCGCAAGCTTCGCGCTCATGGCCATCTACATCAACGTCATCAGCAACCCCAACAGCGAAACCACGGTGGCGGCGGCACTCGTTGCCTACGTGCTGATAGTCCTTGGCACGGCGACCTTCAATGCCATCCTCAACCAGGTCCTGGTCCCCTTGATGCGCAAGGTGCTCAAGCGCTAGTTCGGTAGCGTCCGGGGCGCGGCTTGGCTTGCGGCCCGGAGCGCGCCCCGCGCAGCGCCCCCGGTTGCAACCCGAGCGCACCCGGCTACACCCCGGGACCGCCAAAGCCCAGGAAAGTCCGACGCGAGTTTTTCAACAAGGAAGAGCCATGATAGAGATCAACAATTTCAGTTTCCGCTACCGCGAAAGCAGCGAACCGACGGTGCGCGACATCAATCTCCAGATTCCGCAGGGCTGCTTCTGCGGGATCACGGGGGCGGCCGGGTCGGGCAAGTCCACGCTGACCTACGCCATGAACGGCATCGTGCCGCATTGGTACCCCGGCGACTTCTACGGCCAGGTGAAGGTCTGTGGGATGGACACCTGCGACGTGGCCCTGACCGACATCTCGCGCGTGGTCGGCAGCGTGTGCCAGGACGTGGAAAGCCAGATCATCAACAACATCGTGGAGGACGAAATGCTCTACGGCTTGGAGAATTTCGGCTTCCCGCAAAGCGAAATGGAGCGCCGCGTCGACCAGGCGCTGGCTGACATGGGCATCGCCGATTTGCGCCAGCGCACGGTCGACTCGCTTTCGGGCGGCCAGCTGCAAAAGCTTGCCATCGCGTCGGTGCTCGCGCTCGAGCCGCAGGTGCTCGTGCTCGACGAACCCACTGCCGAGCTCGACCCCGCCAGCTCGCGCACGGTCTTTGAGCTGCTGGCCCGCTACGCGCGCGAACACGGCACCACGGTGGTGGTGGTCGAGCAGAAGATCGCGCTGCTGTCGGAGTTTTCCGACCTGCTGGTGGTCTGCGAGGCGGGCGCCATCCGTTTCGCGGGCCCGCCGCGCGAGGTGCTCCAGCACGCCGACGAACTGCTCGCCATCGGGGTGAACTGCCCGCGGTCTACCACGCTCATGAACAGCCTGGCGCGCGCCGGCGTCTATGCGGGCGGCACCTGCTGCAAGGTCGACGAAGCCCTCGGCGTGCTCGAAGCCCTGCTGGGGGTGGTCGCATGATAGAGTTTCGCGACGTGCACGTGTCCTACGACGCCGCCACGCCCGTCCTTCGCGGCGTGAACCTGCGCATCGAGCAAGGCGAATTCGTGGCCTTCGTCGGCACCAACGGGGCAGGCAAGTCCACGACCATGCGCCTGATCAACGGTCTGCTGAAGCCCGACGCGGGCCAGGTGACCATCGACGGCGTGCCCACGGGCGAGCTGGCCACCTCGCAGCTGGCGCGGCGCGTGGGCTTCCTGTTCCAGAACCCCGACAACCAGATTTGCTGCAGCACGGTGGGCGAGGAGCTGCTCTTCGGCCTGCGGGCGCTCGGCGTGGACGAGGCCGAGGCGCACAAGCGCGTGGCCCGCATCGTCGCGCGCTTCGGCTTCGATGCAAACGCCGACCCCTTCCTTTTGAACCGCGGCACGCGCCAGCTTCTAGCCCTCGCCTCGATCGTGGTGCTCGGGGTCCCGGTAATCGTGCTCGACGAACCGACCACCGGGCTCGACTACCGCGAATGCACGCAGGTCATGGACCTGATCGCCCAGCTGCATGCGGATGGCACGACCGTGGTCATGGTGTGCCACGACATGGAGATCGTGGCCGACTACGCCCACCGGGTCGTGGTCATGCACGAGGGGCGCGTGATAGACGACGGACCCACTTTCGACGTGCTGCGCAACCCCGCGACGCTCGCGCAGGCCTCTCTTCTGCCGTCGCAGATCGTGCAGCTTTCGCTCGAGCTGGCCGCGCGTCATGCGGAATTGGCGGGCAGCCCTGTGGCGGCGGCCAACGACCTCGACCAGATGGTGCATGCGTGCCTGGCGCAGTTAGGAGGTGCAGATGGCTAAGTTCCTCGAATACGTCCCCGGCGATTCGATTCTGCATCGCCTCAATCCCACCGTGAAGCTTATGGGCGCGCTCGTGTTCGCCATCGCCTGCTTCGCGACGGCCAACCCCATCCTGCTCGCGCTGATGCTCGCCTGCGGGCTGGCGCTGGCGGCAAGTTGCGGGATGCTTCGTCAGACTGCCGGCATCATGAAGGCCGTCGCGATGTTCTCCGCCATCCTGGCGATCATCCAGCTGCTCACGGTTTCCTCCGGCCAGCAGCTCCTGCCGCTTCCCTGGGGCTATGTCGGCACCGACAGCCTGCGGGCGGCGGCCACGACGGTGTTGCGCCTGGAGGCAGCCGCCATCCCGCTGTTTTTGGTGTTCTACGTGACTAAGATCTCCGACCTCACGAATGCGGCGGTGAAGAACCTGCGCGTGCCCTACAAGTACGCCTTCACCTTTGCCTCCACCGTGCGCTTCATCCCGGTGTTTTTGAACGACATGCAGGGGATCATGGAGGCGCAAACGGCGCGTGGTGTGGCCTTCGACACCGTGGGCCCGCTGGCCAAGATTCGCCTGATCGTGCCGCTGTGCGTGCCGCTGCTGGTGCAGAGCGTGCGCAAGACCAACAGCGCCGCCATCGCCGCCGAGGTGCGCGGCTTCAACCTGCGCACGCAGGCAAGCGGCTACAAGGAATACCCCTTCGCTGCTCGCGATGCTGTCGCCACCGTCCTTGTTGCCGCCCTGCTGCTGGTCGCCATTGCCCTCTAGCGCCACCCCGCCTGCCGCCCTTCGGCGGCCGCCCTCCCGCGCTGCCCCCGCCAGCCGCTTCTGGCGCCAGCGCTCGACGGCCGCCCTCCGACGCCGGCCCCCGGCACCGCCCTCCTGCGATTGACTCAGGCTTTTGCCCTCATTTTTAAAGCTTGTGTCAAAACCGAGCCCCTTTTTGGCAAATAATCCGCTTCGTGAACGACCGATGTGGCCATATGGAGCATTCTGAAGGATGAACAGGGGACGGGTTTTTCGTTCATTTGCCCTTCACCCAAGGACAAATGAACGAAAAACCCGTCCCCTGTTCATACTACCGCGCAAAGTTGGCAGGGTGCGGCACTATGCCCTGCCTCGCTCCTACCTTATAATAGATGCCAATAGATGCCAATAGATGCGCGTTAGGGAATAGGAGAAACGATGGAACTGACCACGAACAAAGATGGAGCAAAACTCACGATTAGCGTAAACGGGGAAGTCAACACGATGACCGCCCCCGAACTGTCCGCGCTCCTCAAAAAAGAGCTGCCCGGCGTGCAGGAGCTCACGCTAGATTTCGCCAAATGCGACTACGTGTCATCCGCCGGTCTGCGCGTGCTTCTTAACACCTACAAGCAGATGAGGTCGGCAGGGGGAACTATGCAACTTGTCAACGTCGACGAAAGCATCATGGACGTGCTTCAAAATACCGGCCTGGACGCTGTATTCGGGCTCTAGTTCCAAACAGAGCAATTACTTAAGCGAGTGAGTGCTCTATGGATGACGAGCAGGTACTGAGGATTCCCGCCGAACTTGAACGTATGGACGAAGTCCTGGACTTCACCAGCAAGCTCATAGACGCCCATGGCACGACACCCCTGGTGCGCACTCAGCTTCGAATGGCCATGGAAGAACTGTATGTAAACATTGCCCATTACGCCTATCCAGAAAGTGGTGGATGGGCAGAAATTCGAGGCAGCATCAAGGATGGTGTGGCAACGTTTCGCCTCATCGATGGCGGGATACCCTTCGACCCCTTGGCGAAGCCCGACCCCGACGTTACGCTTTCTGGAGAGGAACGGGAGATTGGCGGCCTGGGCATCTACTTGGTCAAAAGCACGATGGACGAAGTGGAATACGAATACCGCGACGGCTGCAACCAGCTGACGATTCGGAAGCGGATCGCCTAACCCAAGATTTGCAACCTATAACCTACCCACCATATACTCTACGATTTTTGCGCAGTTCGCAGCAGCCGTAGCCTTGAATGTCTCATACTCTATGCTGTGCGATCCGTCCGATTTATCCGAAATTGCACGAATCACCACAAAAGGGGTGTTGTTCAGATAGCAAGCCTGCGCAATCGCCGCACCCTCCATCTCGCAGCACATACCGCCGAAGTTCGATATTATTGCCTGCTTTTGTTCTTCGCTGAAAATAAACTGGTCTCCTGAACACACCCTACCTTCGTACGCATGAATATCCGGGGCAACTTTGCCCACAGCCTCTATCGCCATAGCACGCATTTCCTGATCTGCCGAAAAGGCGTAAAGCCCCGTGTAGGGAATCTCCCCTTTTTGGAAACCAATAGGTTCCACATCGAAATCGTGCTGCACGGCATCAACCGATACAACGATATCCCCGATATCAAGCTGGTTGTCCAGAGATCCCGCAACGCCTGTGTTGACAATCTTCGTGCACCCGAAATCGTTGATTAGGGTATGCGCGCAGATCCCCGCGTTGACCTTTCCCATGCCGCACTGGACGATGACAACTTCGTTATCCCCAAGCTTTCCGTCGCAAAATTCCATCTCTGCAATCGTCGTCGTCTTGGTAATCTTCGCCGCTTCTTTCAGTGTTGCCACTTCTTCATCCATCGCACCGATGATGCCAATCTTCGTTTCCTGCACAGAGGTCTGCCCCTGCCCGCATCCGGCTAGCAAGATGCACGTCAAGATTATCAGCGCCACAAATATTGCTCTTGTCTTCGTTTTCATTATTTGTCCTCTGCTGTCTTTGTCCTGTGCTGTCAGATACTTTCTCCATATCTATCTGCATCTACCATTCGCTGCGTCGAATATGAGGCTCAAAAGGCTCGGTTTATAGTGATATTATCTCACAGAGAGGGCACTGAAACGCGAGGAGAAGCACCATGTCCGAGCTTACAAGACGCAAGTTTATCGGTACGGCAGCAGCAGCTGCCATGACCACGGCGCTTGCAGGTTGCTCTTCCACGTCACAGGCTGTCTCGAGCAGCTTGGGGTCGAGTTCGACTTCCGCTTCAGCTTCGGCTTCGGCTTCAGCATCCTCCACTTCTGCGGCGTCAAACGGCGCTGCCGACGGCCCCATGACACTCGTTATCCTGCGGCACGGAGAAAGCGAGATTCTGCCCAATATGAAGGCTGACAAACGGGTGCTTATTGCGGCGCATGGCAACTCGTTGCGCTCGCTTGTCATGCAATTCGAAAAGCTGAGTGAAGAAGAGGTCGTGGAGCTCAATATTCCAACAGGGATACCGCTCGTCTATACGTTCGACCAAGATATGAATATGCTCGAGAAGCGCTATATTGGTGACCCCGACGTCATCGCGGAGAAGGTCGACCAGGTTGCCAACCAGGGCAAAGCAAGATAGCGCACCATATGTCAGAGGCCAACCATATGTCACCATCTGGTTGGGGTCGTGTGATTCGACACACTATTATTCGCAAAGGTAAGCCGTTAGCTGGCCTAAAAGATGCTTCATGTGGCTCTGCTTTTCCAGATGCTACTGGCCGGGCTATACCTCGGGGAGTTCCTCGCGAACGTAGTACGAATGTATTGCGTTTTCCGTGATAAGAACGGATTCCTGATTGAAGAACACGCACAGGTCTTTGGCTATCTCGTTTACAGTGCGCTCATCCACATCGATGAGAGACAGAATCAACGACTGTTCCTCTTCATACTCCCCGTTGTCCATGAAGTGCCCGCCGTTGGAAAGCGTGAAAGAGAAGGAGACATGATAGTAGTGACAGACCCTTTTGAGAATCGATATTAATTTATCGTCTTCTAGGGTTTGCTCCATAGCATGTTTGTCGTTCATGCCGATATAGATTTTGGTTTCTCTCATAAGGTCCCTTGAGGTCCCCTGTTCACGCCCGCAGCGTCGAGCAGTTGCGCCGTCCGGAAGGACGGCGCAACTTCATGCTAGAGGCTTGCGTTCACGAGTTTGTCCATGACAGCCTTGGGAACGGCGGATGTGCCGCCAAAGACGTAACCGTATTGGATGGACGCCTTGTTGGCCTTTACGAATGCTTCGGCTGCTGCGCTGTTCTTGACGTCTGCCAGAATCAGTACGCTCTTGTTCTTACCACAGAGGGCCGCGCCTGCCAGTGCGTCCTTCCAGCCGATCTTGTTGTCCTCGGCACGCGCCACACCGAGCTTGTTGGCACTCATCTTCACGGCTGGCTGGAACTTGATGCTTGCATACTGGTAGAGGCCGCTTCCGCCCGTGCCGTTCTTCAATTTACCTGTCGCCCACTCGGCAATGACCTGGGCAGTCTTGTACTGGTTGGAACCTGCCAGGCGAGAGATGTTGCCCGCAGTAATGCCAGCGGACTTGAGCTGCGTCTCAATGTCTTTGGGCAGTGCCACTGGGCCGCCCACGATGATGGCCTTCTTGAACTTGGCGCTCTTGATGTAGGCGATGGTTTCCTTAGCAAGGGCCTTGTTGGTCTCGGCATAGAGAATCGGGCTCTTGGTGGCGTAGGCATACGAGCTAATGGCGAGCGCATCCTTGAAGTTATTCTGTGTGGCAATGATGACCGTGTCAGAGCGGTTCTTCACGAGCTTGGCACACTCAATAGCGCGAAGCGTTGCCGCCGATGCCGCAGGAGCGCTTGCCTGCGTGCTTGCCACAGCGGGCGCATTAGAGGCCGCCGAAGTCGTAAGAGCGGGAGCAGCACTTGTTGCCGATTTGCTGCTTGCTTTAGCAGCGGTGGGCTGAACGCGTTTAACGGTGATGCCTAAGGCTTTTATCTGCTTTTCAGTGTTAGCAGAAACTTCAGTGGTAGAGCCAATGAGGTAGACGGTCTTGACACCCATACGCTTGAGTTCGCTCTTCGTCTGCTCCGCCAGGCTAGCCTTGCCCGTGGTAAGCATGGGGGCACTGTAGCTACCTGCCAGTGCGGCAGCTGCCAGTGAGTCCTTGAAGTCGGCGTTGGTAGCCACGACGGCCGTGGTGGCTTTGCCGTACTCCTTGGTAATCTGTTCCATGGTCTTAATCGCATTGCTACCGTAGAGGCGCTTCCAGGACTTAATCTTGAAGGTTTTGTTTACGGAGCCAGTGTAGTTGGTGCCCTTAGCAGTGACGGTGACTGTGGCGGTACCAACGTTTACGTTGTTCTTGTAAGAGAGCGTGTAGTCGGTATTTGCTTTAAGCGTTGTATTGCCGCTTTTCACGCTTAAGTTTTGCGTGATGGCCTTACCGGTGTAGGCCTTGCCCACCACGCCGCTGACCGTCAGCTTCGGGATGGCCACGTCCTTGGTCTGGGTCTTGAACGCCGTGTTCTTGAAGGTTGCGGTGTACGCGATCTTGCCAGCGGCGGCAAACGTCGCCTTTGTCACCGCGGCTGTCGTGTTCACCGTTTCGGTCTCCTTGTGGGACGCATCGGCCTTGCAGGTGCGCGTTGCCGTGACCTTCTTGTTGTCATTCGACCACGTGTACGTCGCCGCGCCCCAGTCGTGTTCAGCGGTGACGGTGAAGTAGACTCCGTAGGAGGCCTTCACCACGCTGCCCTCGTCGGCTCCTACTACGGTAACCTCATAATCGGTGCTGTCCGTGAGGAAGTAGCCGAACTCGTCGGTGACAAATTCAACCTCGACACCGTAGGTCGTACCGCCCGCAATCGTTCCGCTTGCGATTTCCTCTATGGCTTCAGTGTCAACCCAGATGGGACCCCGGGGGCTCACCTTGACCAAAGAGCCTTCCGCCATAGCAACCGCTGGCTTACTTGTGGCCATATCGGTACCGCAAACCGGCACCTCCACGCTCAGTTCGATGCTGTCGATTGCCTTCCCGAGTGGCACGTAGAGCGTCGTGTTTTCGCTGAGTGCCTTGCTGTAATAAACATCGTCTTCGTCCTCGACGTCGCGCCAATTGTCGAAGTTGCTCAGCGGCTGAGAGATGACGTAAAGATCTTCATAGTAGGGTACATAAACGCCCTTGGTGAAATAGGTGACGATGTCGTCGTATATATCATTATCAAGATCATCTACAGAAGAGCCCTTGGGAACGGACACCACGTAGGGCTCGAAAGCATCCTCGCCATCGATCGAAGACCCGACGAGCGTGAGGGTTACCATGACGGGGCCGCTGATTGTGAAGTTGGCGGTGGCGCTGGCCGCCAGATAGTTGGTCGACTCTGCGATGGTGGCGCGCACGGTGTAGTCGCCGGGCTCGGTGGGCGCATCGGCGGAATAAGCCTCGTCCTCAGCGTCCTTGGCCTTGTACTCGAAGGTTGCGGTGTCGGCACCGTAGTCCGCCTCGACAACCGGGTCGTTGGCCTGCTCGTTGCATGCCCAACCCTCCAGGCTCACGGATACCTTGTTCTGGGCCTTGGTAATCTCGAATTTCAGAATCTTGCTGGACGCATCGCTGTCGGACCACTTGTAAGTGTCGGGGTCTTTCAGCGTGAGCACCACATCGTATTCGCCGGCATTCGTGCCACCCTCGTTGGACGTCACGTCGTAGAGCTCGCTTGCCTCAATGTCGGCGGTCTGCGATTCGCCGTTGTATACCTTGCTCGCAATCGTAGGAGCCTCAACCTCCAACTTGGGCACCGTCACCGTACAGGTCGCGGTCCTGTCGTCGGCTGTGTCTGCCGTTCCGTTGGTCGTGGCGACGACGATGGCAACCGTACCCGGAGCTACAGCCGTCACCTTGCCGGAGCTGTCCACTGTGGCGATGCTCTCATCACTGCTCGTCCAGGTGAGGGTGTCTGCGAACTCATCGTATTCGGCGACGAAATCGGGGTTGGTTGTGACCGTCAGCGTCTTCGTTTCGCCTACGGCGAGGGTAGCGGATCCCGGATTGGCCCAGATTGTATCCGCGATAAAGGACAACTCGAATCCAGCCGTCACGGTCACATCCGCATCAGGCATGGTGAAGGTGTACTTGGAGCGGTCGCTTGCATCTCGGGTAACGGCAATCTCGGTCTCCCCCGCCGTCACTTTCAGCGAGTTATTCTTCAGTCTCCAGCCTGCATTGGGTGTCACGGTGAGAGTTACCGTCTCCTGCGGCACCGCGCGTTGCATGTCGGGGACGACGGTGCCGAACTGCACCCCAGACACCGTAATCGTGTGAGTGTTATCGCAAACCAGGGTCTTGTTCTTAAATTGATTGAGGTCGTTGCCGGTGTAGTTCGCAACTGCGAAGCCCTCTTTTGTGTCTTTGTCCATGAAGAGGTTTTCCATCTTCACGGTGACCGAAGTATCTCCGTCGTTGTAGCGGTAGGAGTTGGCCTTCACACTGATGTCGCGGGAAGCGTCCGCGTACTTCAGCGTGATGGTGGTCGCCATGCCGGTTCCATCTTGACCGTTGCCAATGCCGGCCCCGTAGGCGCTACCCGTGGCGTCCACATGGCCGCCGCTGATGACGATGGTGGTGCCGGCGCCGCCTTTGCCACCGCCGATGCCGGCGCCGCTCGCGTTGCCGGTGTTGGCCGATGCATTTGCTGTAACGGTGCCGCCGCTGATCGTGATGTTGTCACCATTGCCGCCATCGCCGCCACCGATGCCGGCCCCATTGTATCCGGCGTTTGCGGTTACGGTGCCGCCGGAGATGAAGATGTTGCCGCCACCGCCGCCTTCGCCGCCGCCGATGCCGGCCCCATGAGCGCCGCCGGTGGCTTCTACGGTACCGCCGGTGATGTTGATTATGCTGGCATTGACCTTGCCGTCGGTGTCGTCGCCTGCACCGATACCCGATCCGTAGCCATTGCTCGAGGCTTTCACCGTGCCACCGGTAATGGTGATGAGCCCCCCGATGCAGCCATCACCGCCGCCGATGCCTGCGCCGTCTTCACCGCCGACGGCTTCCACCTCGCCGCCGTGAATGTCGATTGTGCCGCCGGTGGTCGCTCTGCTACCGTCGTTGTCGCCCGAACCGATGCCAGCGCCGCCGTTCATATATCCAGTGCCCACACTTGAGTCAGCGCCACCTTCTGCATACACCTTGCCACCCCAGATAGTAACGGTGCCGCCATTGCCGCCCTCGCCGCCACCGATGCCCGCGCCCTTAACACCGCCGTACGCCTTTATATCACCACCATAAATAGTGATGGTGCCGCCGTCCCGGCCCTCGCCGTCGGCGTCACCGCCGCCGATGCCTGCGCCACAGGAACCGCCACGTGCCACAATCGTGCCATCGTAGATGGTGATGGTTCCACCGGCACCCGTGTTGCCCGCGCCGATGCCCGCTGCTTCCGTGCCATACTTGCTGGTGTCAGCCGTCACTTTGCCACCATGAATGGTGATGGGGCCGTTTGGACCCGTATTATCGTTGGAGCCGATTGCGGCATCACAGTTGTTCCAGCGCGCGTCGTCAGTTTTGGAATAGCAGATCAGCTCGCCTGCGTTTTCTCCTTCTGACTGGCCGTAGATGTTGAGCCTCGAATTCCAAGGAACGTAGATGCCGCCTTTCACCGTAAGCTTGGAGCCATCGGTGAGGACGATGTTGGCCTCTTCCCCTTGATCGACGACAATCCTGTTGTCGTTTGCGACGGTGCTGGTAACGTAGTACCAGCCGTTCAGGTTCACCGTGTCGCTGGAAATAGGGGTGCACACCCTGGACGATGTCTCCGACACAACCTGCCTGCTGTCGGCGTCCCAGCCCTTCTTGATATACCAGACGCTTTGTACTTCTGCTGCGTGCGCCGGCTGCGCCACGCACAGCAAGCATGCTGCAAGTGCTGCAGTAAGCACTGCCATAAACCAGGAAACTTTGACAGAGGTAGATTTTGCATTCATAGCAAACCCCTTTCACACCTATACGTCAGTCAAACATGCTTCACACTACCATCTTTGCCGTTCCCGTTCCTGGTCAAACGGCGCAGGCGTGTTCAAGTTGCACGTAAGCCTTCTGCGTAAACGTACATTCTATTCGCCACCTTTATTTATACTCCTTTATGCAGTTCGGCACAAGGAAAGCTCCTGATTGTCACTCTTTTGTAAGACTGGACAAAATGACAAAAAGTCGGGCCTTTTAATAACACAAGACCCGACCTTCTGGAGGTGACGCAAAAGGTGACGCAAGACCTGACCCTCTGTCACCCAAAATGACGAAAAGCACCCGTCCCTATTCGTCATTCCGCCGTTCGTCAGAACGGCGGAACTTCAACTACAAACTGGCTTTCTCGAGCTTGGTCATAACGTTTGCTGGTACAGCTAGCTTACCCCCGAAGACGTAGCCATAGATGATGGTGTTCTTCTTGGCTTTTACGAAGGCTTCGGCTTGAGCAGAGTTGTTAGCGTCAGCTAGGAGTAGAACGGATTTATTCATGCCACAAAGGGCAGCTCCTGCCAAGGCATCTTTCCAGCCACTCTTGTTGTTGTCAGCTCGTGCTACGCCAAGCTTATTGGCGCTCATCTTGACAGCAGGCTGGAACTTAATGGAAGCGTACTGGTAGAAGCCGCTGCCACCCGTGCCGTTCTTAAGCGAACCTGTTGCCCACTCAGCAATCACGCGTGCCGTCTTGTAGGCGTCAGCTCCTGCAAGGCGGGTAACGGCACTTGCGTTGATACCAGCACTCTTAAGCTGAGTTACAACGCCAGCAGGAAGAGCAAGTGGGCCACCGACAATAATGGCTTTTGTGAACTTGGCGCTCTTAATGTAGGCAATGGTTTCCTTAGCAAGGGCCTTGTTGGTCTCGGCATACAGTATCGGGCTCTTGGTGGCGTAGGCATACGAGCTAATGGCGAGCGCATCCTTGAAGTTGTTCTGTGTGGCAATGACGACCGTGTCTGACCTACCCTTCACGAGCTTGGCACACTCAATAGCGCGAAGCGTTGCAGCAGAGGCTGCAGGAGTGCTTGCCTGCGTGCTTACCACTGAAGGTGTGCTCGATGCCGCTGAAGTCGTAAGAGCTGGAGCCGCACTAGTTGCGGACTTGCTGCTTGCCTTAGACGCGCTGACATTAACGCGCTTGACCGTAATACCTAATGCCTTTATCTGCTTTTCGGTATTGGCAGAAACTTCTGCGGTGGAGCCAATGAGGTAGACCGTTTTCACGCCCATACGCTTCAATTCGGACTTGGTCTGCGCGGAGAGCGCGCCCTTGGCCGTGGTAAGCATGGGGGCATTGTAGCTACCTGCAAGCGCCGCCGCGGCGAGGCTGTCCTTGAAGTCTGCGCTGGTGGCCACGACCGCAGTGGTCGCCTTGCCGAACTCCTTGGTTATCTGCTCCATGGTGTCGAGGGAGGCGGAGCCCCACAGGCGCACCCAGCCCTTGATGGAGAAGGTGAGGCTCTTGCTGCCGCCGTAGTTGGCACCCTTGCCCGCGACGGTGACGGTGGCGGTGCCCACCTTCACGTTGTTCTTGTAGGACAGGGTGTAGTCGGTGCCAGCCTTGAGGGTCTTCGTGCCCGACTTCACGGTCAGGCTCTGCGTGAGCGCCTTGCCGGTGTAGGCCTTGTTCGCCACGCCGCTGACCGTCAGCTTCGGGATAGCGACGGACTTCGTCTGCTCCTTGAAGGCATCGTTCTCGAAGGTGGCGGTGTAGGTTGTCTTGCCGTCCTTGGCAAACGTGGCCTTGGTCACGGTCGCCTTTGCGGTCACCGTCTCGGTCTCCTCGTGAGAGCCTTCCTTGCACACACGCGTAGCCGTGACGGTCTTGTTGTCCTTAGACCATTCGTACGTTGCCTCGCCCCAGTCGTGCTCGAGCGTGTCGATGTCGGCGACGGTCTTCTCCTGCTTGGCGAAGGCCGCGTTGGCGAAGGTTGCAGTGTAGGTGGTCTCGCCCTTCTCGGTGCAGGTGGGCTGCTTGGTGATCTCGGAGGTGGCTTCCGCAGTCTCGGTCTCCACGTGCGCCGCATCGTTTGCGCACACCCTTGTGGCCGTGACCGTGCTGTTGTCGTCCGCCCACGTGTACGTTGCCGCGTCCCAGTCGTGATCGGCGGTAACGGCGAAGGTTATCTTTGCCATGCTTCCATACGCATCAATCTGCACACTATCCGAATCAGAGTTTTCCACAGTGATTGCCGGCGCACTACTATCATCGTATATGCAATACCCAAATGCGGGATCTAGATAAACCCGGGCACCATAGGTCTTCTCTCCCTCGATTGTGCCGGATAGAATCGTTTCGTCGGCTTCCCTATCCCACCACTTGCTGCGGCCCGTCTCCAATTGGACCGGGGAGCCGTCCTTGACACTGACAGCCGGCCCTTCAGCCATATCTGTACCGCAGAGCGGCTTTTCGACAGCAAGGTCGATAGAGTCTACCAGCTTGCTAAGCGCAAGATAGAATGTGGTGTCTGAATCTATCTCTTCCCAGTATTGGTCGGCATCTTCAAGGTCGTTCCAGTTGGTGTATGTGTTCAAAGGCTCTACTGTCGCATAGACCTCTTCTTCATATGGAGCATACTTACCGTTGGTGAAATGATCGATGATACTCTTGTACTTATCTTGATCATAATCATCCAGGTCTTCTATCGATGTGCCCTTTTGAATGCGGACAGTATATGGCTCAGCCACTGTATATGGTTCGGCCACATCGTCGCCATCTATGGAGGACCCGATGAAGGTGACGTTGACGAACTCCAGCTTGGGAATGGAAACTTCCTTTGTCTGCGATTCAAAGGCCGGGTTCCTGAAGGTGGCAGTGAAAGTCCTTGTGCCGGCCTCTTCTTCCGTGGCTTCCTTAGTGACCTCGGATGTCGTCTCAGCTGTCTCGGTCTCGATATGACTGCTGTCATTTCCGCAGGTCCGTGTTGCTGTGGCGGTGTTATTGTCATCAGACCAGGTATATTCCACCGAGGACCAATCATGCTCCTCCCACAAGGCTTTCACGGTGGTGTCCGCTGTTACCGTAATGGAAGTTCCCGGAACCTTTTCCTCGGGCTCGACCGATCCTATTTTGACTTCCCACGCCTTCAGACGACACTTGCCTTCAGGCGCACCAAAAGTGTCTGCGCTCGGAAGAATATAGCTACCGTTTTCAGCAATTGATTCGGCTTCCTTTGTGCCTGTTCCGCCATTGGGATTAAAGGTCACGGTATATTTCTTTTGGATTATCTCGAAGTCGCAAGTAGCTTCTCCGCCTTCGTAATTACTGCTTCCTGCTATGGTTGCCTTTACGGTATATTCGCCAATTTCGCTTGGAACAGTACCCGTATATGTGCCGTCATCTGCATCCTTCTTCTTGTATTCGAGCGATGCGGTATCTGCGCCGAAGTCTGCGGTTACATCAGGAGTGCTTGCTTCCTCACCCTTTGCCCAACCAACCATCGATACGGCAACGTTGTTCGGCGCCTTCTTAATCTCAAATTCCAGGTTTGTTGTACCGTCGGTAAAGTTCTTTTCGCTGCTTGTTATGCTGACAGTAGCAGTGCCGGCATTGACGTTATTGTCGTAAGAGA
>JAFUCW010000191.1 GCA_017459485.1 Eggerthellaceae bacterium
AAACCCGTGGCCGGTTTCATCGAAGATGCTGTGCGGGACTACCTTGCCAAGCTCAACGACAATCCCGATCAGGCGCGCAAGTCCCTGCAGCACTACAGCAGCAGCGTGATTCAGTTCGACATGCCGCAAAACTGGGTCGACATCGTGACCGGTGACACGCTCGATCACACGAGCGGCGTCTACCATGTCGACTTCAACCTGGTCGGTGGCACCATCGGCAGTTTCCCGATGGTGTTTCGCGTCGATGGCATGGAGGGGGACTCGAGCGTTTCCTGCAGCTGGATCGACAGCCTAGGCGAAGTGGTCTGGGACCAGGCGCACGACGCTTCGATGTACGCAAATCTCTCTGACCAGGACATGGATTTCGTCGTCACGGCACTTACCGGTGGCGCGGTCACGCGTGCGCAGCTGCTTGCCGAAACGGACCGTGCAGCGTGCCAGTTGCTCGCCCAGAAGCACGTCGATGAGTTCATGCGCACCCAGGTCGTCCCCAACGTTGTCGCCAGCTCCGACGGGTCCCAGGGCGAAGGTCCTGCCCCCGAGAATGCGGCATCCACGACGCCTGCGGCACCCGAGCCCGAGCCGCAGCTCGAACCGGATCCCGAGCCCGCTCCCGAGGCAAGCCTGCCCGAGCAGATGCTTGCAAGCATGGACGGCGACTGGACCACGGTGTCGGTCGGCAGACGCAACGGCATCATGCGCATCACGGGCGGTGTGTGCGAAAGCATTTCCAACGATGGCCAAAGTAGGTTGTATTGCACCATCACGCCAGATATTTTCGAGCGATACGACAACGGTCTTTCTGGGGAATTCAACGGGGGCCCTGGCTACTTTATTCCGACTGGCAATTACGACTACGGGTTCTACGTAAGCGACGAGGACTTCTACGATAACGGCAGAATTGACGGACTTGTACCCATACGGCGGGATGGGAGCGGCTACAGCGGAGGGGATACGCTAGCGCGCGTCGAGGACCTGGACTTCTGATCCTGCGCGCCCAGGTGGAGCGTGGGTCCAGGGACGGCACACGGCGGCACGGCTGGCTTTTCGCGCATATGGTGCAGCTGGTGTGATTCACGCCCCGCTTGCCTTCACTCTGCAATAAAATGCGCTATAGTGTCTTGCGCTGCACTACTGGTTGTGGAGTCGAGAAAAGGAAGAGAGCGCGGTGAACAGAAAATCTCTGCTAGCGATCATCGGCGGCCTTGTGGCTGCGGTAGCGCTCGGTGCCGTGTTGAGCATGAACCTTCCTGCGCTCCTTTCGTCCGGTGGCGGCCAGCTTTCCAGCACCAATGTGGCAAACGCCCAGCAAAGCGGCGACCTTCCCACGGAGCGGTCGGCGCCGGTGTTCTACCAGATTATCATGCCTATTTCGCAGACCGACTTCGACGAAGGTGCAACCTACATTCCCATCCAGGTGGAAGGCACGCTTTCTTCGGGAGAGCCGTATTCCCAGATGCAATATGTGGACGGTATCGGCGCGGGCATCAAGGTGCCCACAGGAGAGTTCCGCATGCATGTCGTGTCGGGCTACATCAACGGCGAAGGGGTCGTGCATGCGGCTCCTGAAAACGAAGTGCGCGCGAAAGTGCCTGTTGACCAGGATGCCTCTGCGCCGGTGCAGGCGCTTATTCACATTCCCGAAGAACTGCGCAACGACAACTACGTCTCTTCGGAGATTCGCGAACGGGTCGAATCGCTGACGCCGCGCATCATCGAGATGCTCGAATTTCCCGTAATCGACACGATCGACGTGACAGACGAGATGCTCGACGGAATTATCTCGAATGCAAAAGGGGCCCCGTTCGACGAAGGTCGGGCGGAAGCTGCAGGCAAGAAAGTCGCCGAGCTTAGGGAAGAGCTGGTCAAGGCCAAGGAAAAAGCGGATCGCGAAGCCCGCGAGGCGGCGGAGCGCCAGCGTGTCGAAGAGCAGATGGAAGCTGCACGTGCAGAGGGACGGGCCGTCATCGAAAACGAGCGTAAGCGGCGCGAAGAGGAAGAGAAGAAGCAGAAGGATGCAGACGAAGAGGCGGCGAAGCGCGCAGCCGAGGCGATCACGGGCTGGTGGGCGGCAGGCGACTCTTCCGGCGTGCTCTACTACTTCCACGACGGCACGTTCGAGCTGTACCAAGAAGGCGCCTCGTCTCCGCTAAGTAGGGGCCCGTTGCAGGTCACGCGCCTGACCGCCGACCAGGCTATGCGCGTGGGCGGCACGGGCTACTTGGTTTCGGTAGGCGGTCCCCAGGGGTATGTGTGGCTCGATGCCGCTCCTGGCGTGCTCGAGTGCCGAAACGTTGCGGACCTGTCCAGCGTGGGTACGGGAGATTTGAGCCCCACTGTGGCCCCGACCGTGGCTCCTTCCGCGAACCCTTCGTCCCAAACGGCGTCTGCCCAGAACGCGCCAACCAATGCAGATGCCGCAGCGGCGGGCACAGCGGGCGCCGGAGATGCCGCAACGGGCTTGTAGCCTCCGATTGCCGGCGTTTCGCATTCGCGTGCGCTGCTCTTCCCACGGCGCCGGCCTTATCCGCGACCAGAGGAGTCATGCGACCATCCGTCCGCTGTGGTCAGGGCGCTTTTCGGCAAGTCCGCACAGGGCTGTCGGCAGTCCTTTCTTTTGTCAGGATGCGGCATCTAGGGTATCATTGCGCACTAGCTCCAAGGATACGAAATGCGGGGGAGACCCTGCGGAGGGGAGAGAGCAATGAAGACCTGGAAGAAGATACTTGCCGTAGCGTTCTGCGGCGCCATCGCTGCGACGCTGGCTGCGTGCGGCGGTGGGGCAGCGTCAAGCGACTCAAGTGCAGCGTCAGGCGACTCAAGTGCAGCGTCAAGCGACTCAAGTGCAACCGCAGGCGACTCAAGCGCGGCTGCAGGCGACTACAAGCTGGTCAAGGACGGCACCCTGACGGTGATCACCAGCGCGGACTACCCGCCGTTCGAGTCCATGGAAGGTGACAAGATCGTGGGCTTCGACGCCGAACTCATCCGCGAAGTGGGCAAGCGCATTGGCCTTGATGTGGAGATCTCCAACCAGGCGTTCGACACGCTCATCACCTCCGTTGCAGGTGGCAGTGCCGCCGACGTGGCCATCTCTGCCATCACCATCGACCCCGACCGCGCCAACGACGTCGACTTCTCCGAAAGCTTCTACGATTCCAACCTTGCTATCGTGGTTCTCAAGGATGCTAAGATGACGGCATCTGACGTGAATGCCGCCAAAACCGCGCTTGACGGCCTGC
>JAFUCW010000192.1 GCA_017459485.1 Eggerthellaceae bacterium
CCCACCTCCTGTCGGCCACCAGTCCCGACGCAACACCGCATATGGCTCCCAAGAGGATTGCAGGGCCAGAAAGCCCGATAGCTTTGAAAAGAACCACGCCTGCAATGGATCCAACGACCACAACCACAGTAGTACGGTCGAATTTCCTCGAAACTAGTAAGCAAATGAAAATCGAGGTCATTGCAAACGCTGCTATGGCGGTAGGTATGGCAAGCGCGCCACCAACCAGCACTCCTGCGGCGTTTGCAAGCGACCATGTTGTCATGCAAAGCAGGTTGACGAGCGTTGCCCTGCCTGCATCCCAGCTTCCCTCTTGGTATTTCGCGAGGTTCACGCCAAAGCTCTCATCGGTAACCGTCGCAGAGAACAGAAACGTTAACAACCGATTCACTCTTTCGAAATAGGGCGAAAAAGCCGCGGAATAGAGCATCTGGCGCGTGTTGACAAACGAAACGCTTGCGATAATGGACGCGATAGGGTTGCCTGCCAGCCACATGCTGGGAATCATGAACTGGCCCGCTCCCGAATAGAACGTCATGCTCATGGCGAAGGCCATAATGGCGCTCATCCCTATCTGTTGCTCCATGATGCCGCAGGGAATGCCAATGCCGACGTATCCCGCCATTACGGGCGCTGCGACCCGGAGGGCCTGTATAAAGGAATTCTTGCGCTGCATAGTTTTCGGATTATAGTTCTTGCGTACGCACTTAAGTAGAAGGCTTCCTTATCACCACAACTGGACTAGACGATCGGTCAGGATGCGTCGTCTGGCACGGTGAGCGCATGGGGTATGAACAATTCTTCGAAAAGCGACCGTGCAAAACGGTCGGTCATTCCGGCGACATAGTCGCATACGGCGCGGCAATCGTCGTCTTCGCTGAGCGCCCTGTACTCACGGGGAACGCGATCGATATGACGCATATAGTATCTAAGCAGGTCTTGCACAAGATGGTACGCTTTTCTCACTTCGCGCATGACGGGTTCGCAGTGATACACGTGCTCGAAGAGAAAAGTCCGAAGCTCCATCATTGCCGCCCATACCCCGTCGGAAAGCGCTATGTCGCACCGCTCTACCGAAGTTTGGACTGCATCGACGACAAGCGTTTGAATGCGGGAGGAATGGTCGGCTCCCAGCACCTCGTGCGTACTGGAGGGAAGATCGTCTTCGCAAAGCAGGCCTGCCCTGATGGCGTCATCGATATCGTGGTTGACGTAGGCGATCCGGTCCGAAATCGCAACAATGCGCCCTTCGAGCGTCTCTGAGCGCTGCTCCCCTGTATGGCAAAGTATGCCGTCTCGCACTTCAGCGGTCAGGTTCAGGCCGCGCCCGCCGTTTTCGATGACCTCGACCACGCGCAGGCTCTGCTCGTTGTGTCGAAAGGGACGAGCTTCCTGCCCTTTGACCTCTGCGAGGAAATCGCAGATGGCGTCTTCTCCGGTGTGCCCGAAAGGTGTGTGACCTAGATCGTGGCCAAGAGCTATAGCCTCGGTCAAGTCTTCGTTCAAAGAAAGTGCCCGCGCAAGCGTGCGGGCGATCTGCGCTACTTCGAGCGTGTGGGTAAGGCGAGAGCGAAAGTGGTCTCCTTTGGGTGCGACGAACACCTGAGTTTTGTGCGATAGGCGCCTAAACGCCTTGCAATGGATAATCTTGTCGCGATCGCGCTGGTATTCGGTTCGGAGATAATCGTGATGAGAACTGCTCGCGCGACCCTCCGAAGCATCAGAAAACGATGCGTCGGACGCCAGTGTCGACCTCTCTTGCAGCTCGACGTCCTCTCGTAAAAGCTGTCTCATTGCGTGTTCCGCTCTATCACGACGATTCGCCCGCATCCAGGACAATGCGAAAGAGGAGCTTCCTTGCGCATTTGAAGTAGGCGGTTGGGATCAATCGTGGTTCTGCAGGCTGTGCATGCTCCCTCCTTGACGAAACCGAGCGCGACTCCCCCACAGCGCTCGAGGACTCTCTCGTACTCCTTCGCAAGCGAATCGGGAAGCGTGGCAATAACCTTATCGCGCTCTTCTTGGGCCTGTTGCGCTTTGGCTAGGAGCGCGTTGCCTTCGTTTCGAAACGACTCGGCAAGGTCTGACTCCTGTTTTGCAAGAGTGTCGCGGGCCTGGGCTGCCTGGTCAGCCACAGCCGACACTTCTGACAAGCGCGCTTCGGCCTTGCCTAGTTCGAACTGAAGCGTTTCTCTGCGCTTGGCAACACCCTCGAGCTCTCGGGTGAGGTTGGTAACGCTGCGAAAGTCTTCCGAAGCGCCCTCGATGCTCTCTTGGAGTTCTTCCTGCTTGCCCGCCAGCATCGAATCCTCGTCGGTGATCCGTTTGATTTCAGACTTGACCTGATCGAGGATCTTGCCGACTTGACTCATCTTCACAACGACGTCTTCAAGCTTACGGCGCACTTCCGCAGCTTTTGCCTGCTGCGGGAGCTTTTCAAGAGCGAGGCGCGACTGTATGCGAATGCGATCGACGTCTTGCAGTATGACCAGGGCTTCAAGTTGCTGCGGTGTTGCATCCATGGTTCATCTCCTCGTTGCTTCAGGTGTCCACCAGTTTCTTCCTTGGTCAAGGATCTTGATGCGGTCCTCGGGCACTCCGGCCGCTTCGGCGCTTTTTGCAAGAACAGCACACAGAGGAAGCTCGCTGACGTCGTGGCCAAGCTCTACGATGCACAATCCCGCTCCGGATGCATCGAGCGCACTGTGGTAGCGCACTTCGCCGCAGACAAGGCAATCAACAGAGGACGCAAGGCACAGTGTCGGAAGGTCGGAAGCAGAACCCGTGCAGGTGACAATCGATTCAAGCCGGGTGTCGCCGTTGCCCCACACGCGCGGAATGCGCCCAAACACCGATGTGCAACGGGCTGCGAGCTGAGACAGACGCAGCGGTTCGTCTTGTTGCACGACAGAGCAGCGCTGGCCATATCCTTTTGTCGACGCTTCGTCTATGGCGTCGAGCACGCCGACGTACTCGAGTCCAAGCATGCTCGGGAGTACCGTGGATGCCTCGATGCTGACGTCGAGTGCCGTATGGTAGTTCAATAGCGCCACGCCTCGCGAAATCGCTTCCCAAACGACCGAACCAACCGAGTGGAACCCGCTCTGGGGAGGCCGAAAGCTTCCGGGAGCCTCAAGAAATGCGGGATGGTGAGTCAGAAGTACGTTCGCGCCCATCTCGCCTGCACGCACGACCGCTTCGAGGTTGGCATCGAGCGCAACGGCAACGCATTTCACCTCCGCAGAAGGGTCTCCGCAGAGCATGCCTGTACGATCCCAGGCCATGGCGTCTTTTGCAGGAAAGGCCTCGAGCAAAGCGCGTTCGAGCTGTCCAACCGTCATGCCCGACCGAATAGAGGCGCCCAACACGTCAGTGTTGAGGGTTGCAAGGTCGTTTCGTTGGAGTACCAAGGAGCTGCCCTCCTCTCACATTTTAGGGGAAGAGACGATGCGGCGGCATTCGGCAATGCATCGCTCTATGTCGTTTTTGGTAGTGTAGCGGCCAACGGACACCCGAAGGGAACCGAGCGCCTGGTCGCGCGTGAGTCCCATGCTCAGTAGAGCACCGCTTGGTTCCAGCGAATGGGTGCTGCAGGCAGAACCCCCGGAAACCGCTATGCCGGCAAGGTCGAATTGCAGGACGAGCGTTTCGCTTTCGAAGCCGTCCACGTAGACATTGGTTATGCCGGGCAGATAGCGCAAGGAACCCGATTCGCAAGGCACGGATCGATGTACGCCATCGATTGTGCAAAGCCCCTCGTAAAGCCTGTCGCGAAGGCCCCTCAAGCGGTCGCATTCCTGTTCAACCATGTCTGCCGAAGCGCACGTGGCCTCAAGCGCTGCTGCAAAACCAGCCATTGCACACACGTTTTGAGTTCCGCTCCTCCTGCCACCTTCTTGTCCCCCTCCCGAAAGGAATGGCCTAAAAGGCGTTCCGGACCTCAAAAAAAGCAAACCGATCCCCTTGGGACCTCCTATTTTGTGCGCAGCAAAACTTGCAGAGTCGACGGGCAGCGAAGAAAGGTCGATGGGCGCCTTCCCCAGAAGCTGCACCGCGTCGGTGTGGAACAACGCCCCTCTGTCATGGGCGGCGTGGGCTATCTGTTCGATGTCGTTTACCGCACCCGTTTCGTTGTTGGCGGCAATGACCGAAACGAGTACGGTGCGGTCGTTCATTGCGCGAGCGACGTCTTCTGCCCTCACGTGTCCCGTGCGAACGGGCTCGACGAAGGTGACGTCCGCCAAGCCAAGCGACATGAGCGTCTTGGCAGCTTGTCCAACCGCAGGATGCTCAACCAGGGAAGTCACGACGTGTGGCCTGCCTTCCACGGCAGTGGTGTGTGCTGCAACAATTCCGAACAAGGCAGCGTTGTCGGCCTCGGTGGCCGATCCTGTGAAAACGGCTTCGTTTGGACGCATTCCCAGTGTGCGGGCAATGGTAAAGCGCGCATCTTCCATCACGTGAAAAGCGTCGCGCCCGGGAGTGTGGAGCGAGTTGGGGTTGGCGCCCCCATAGTCGCTCTGCTCGTAGGCGCGCTCGGCCGCAAGCGACGCCTCGCAGGCAGGCGCGCTTGCCGCGTAGTCAAGATAGAGTCGTTGCACAGCCATGCCTAGAGCCTCTTGGCAAGGCCTGTGCGCCCTGCCTGACGAAGATCCTCCACGACCTTGGCTGGGTCGTCCGAGCGGAAGACGGCGCTTCCCGCCACGATAACGTTGGCGCCTGCCGCACAGACGTCGGCGACGTTGTCCATGCCCACGCCCCCATCGACCTCGATGAGGGGTTCGACGCCGCGCTCGAAGCACAGGGCCCGAAGCTGCCGGAGCTTGCGATAGGTGACATCGATGAAGGACTGTCCTCCAAAGCCGGGGTTGACCGACATGAGCAGGACCATGTCGACGTCGTCGATGATGGCGTCAAGGGCGATCACGGGGGTGGCGGGGTTGAGCACGACGCCCGCCTTGGCGCCGGCGTCCTTGATGGCGTGCAGCACGCGGTGCGCATGGTTGGTAGCCTCCATGTGGAAGGTCACCATCGAGGCACCCGCCTGGACATAGCGGACGGCCTCCGCATCGGGGTTGGAGATCATGAGGTGGGCATCGACGGGGACGTCGGTCGAGGAGGCGACCTGACGAAGGATGTCAAGGCCAAATGAGAGGTTGGGCACGAAATGGCCATCCATGACGTCGTAGTGAACGAAGTCGGCATTCGAGA
>JAFUCW010000193.1 GCA_017459485.1 Eggerthellaceae bacterium
ATGGTCAACAGCTTTATCTACAGCTTGGATGACCAAATCCGCTCCTACGAACTGCTTGCCAGCGCGATGCGTGACATAGGGTAGTTCCGCTAGGCGCGTATCGCCTTCCAAACATGGTGCGAAACGAATAGGCCCCGGCACGTCGCAGTGCCGGGGCCTTCGTCTTCTAGGTGTGCAGAAGAAGCGCTATTGCTCCAGGTAGTCCATGGAAAAGCCGCTTGCGGGATCGAACGCGTAGCTGACCATGTTGTTGTCGATGAGCCATTGGTTGAACGTGGCCCAGCGGCCTTCGTCGATCACGCCCCAGCTGGGAGCGTCTTCGATGTATTCGGTAGAAAGGTAGGACTGTGCAAGATGCACCAGATCGTAGTTCATGTCGGGCACCGAATCGCAGAGGATGTCGGCGGCTTCGCTTGGGTAGTCCACGGCGAATTCGTAGCCGCGTTTCAGGGCGCGCAGGAAGGCCTTCACCGTGTCTGTGTTGTCGGTGGCGAACGTGTCGTTCACGGCGACGACGGGGGTGTAGTAGTCGAGCACGGGGCCCAGGTCGGACATGTCGAAGAACGAAACGGGATAGTCGAGCAGGTTGGCTTGGGAAACCGCCCACCAGTCGAAGGCCCACACGCAGTCGTACTGGTTGTTCTGAAGGCCTGCCACTTCGTTGGTGGCGGAATAGGGCACCATGATGACGCCGGTTTGCTCAGCGTTGCCTTCGGCGTCGGTAGAGGCGCTCGAAGAAGAGGTCTGCTCGCCAGCAAGTCCGCGAATGATGGCTTGTTCGACCGGCGTTTGCCTTGTAGCGTAGCGCTTGCCCGACATCTGCTCGACATCGGTAATGCCGTCTTCCACACGCGCCATGATGCCGCTCGTGTTGTGCTGGACTACGGCCGCGACGGCGGTGTAGGCCATGGGCGATGCGGCACCCATATTGCCCGCGATGCGGTCTTGCGAAGTGATTCCCATGTTTGCGCTGCCCGACCCGATCAGTCCATCGGTTCCGTTGGAAGGGGCATTCACTATCTCGACTTCGATGTTCTCTTCATCGAAGTATCCATTGGCGATTGCGGCGTAGAGCCCAGTATAGGCAACGGTAACGGGTCCGTCGATGGCGAACGTCACCTTCTGTGGCTTTTCGCTGGCGCTTGAATCGGAGCTCGAAGATGCGCTTGCAGAAGCGGCGTCGTCGGATTCGGCAGCGCTCGAGCTGGCGCTCGAGCTGGAGCTTTCCTGAGCTTCGGGAGAAGAGCTTGCCTTCGAGCTGGAGGCGGCGCTGGCAGATGCGGAGCTGGATGAGGTGGCGCTCGACGCGACTTTGGCCGACGAGGCGCTTGCCGAAGCGGCGTTTGACGAGCTTTCCGCAGCAGGCGCGCATCCTGCCAATGCAGCAATCAGCAGTGCGAGGACGGCAACGAGCGCAATCTTCCCTAGGTGTCTTTTGTGCATTTCAACTTCCTTTCCACCTGGTATGAAACGTTGGCAGCGATGGCAGCTTCCCTTCATGGGTGCCTGCTGCCGAATCGGATCAACTAGGTTTCATATAGTAGCGCAGGAGATGCCCTGTTGCACGCTCTTTTGTGGTTATCTTGCACAAGAACCACTACCCATGGGCTTTCGACGAAAGGCGGGAGTGGTGGAGTGGGCGGTGGAGAATGCGTGGCAGGTGATGCACCCGTTAGGTCTAGCGCCGATTCCACATGTGGTCGAGCGGGCCGCTGCCGTGGCCCAGGTCGAGTCCGGAGGCAAGCGCACCGGTCACGTAGTCCTTCGCCGCCGAAGCCGCTTCGGGCACGTCCATCCCGCACGCCAGACCGCACGCGATGGCAGAGGAAAGCGTGCATCCTGTCCCATGCGTGTTGGCCGTGTCCACGCGCTTTTCGCGCAGCCAGGTCCGTGTCGTGGCAGACGCAAGCAGGTCGCTGGCGTCGGTGGTCAGGTGCCCGCCTTTCACCAGGACGTAGGCACCTTCTGACAGCAGCCTGACCAGGCAGTCTGCCGCATCCTCCATCTCCTGTTCGCAGGTTATGGAGCAGCCGGCAAGCTTGACTGCTTCGGGAATGTTGGGCGTGATGACGTGCGCAAGCGGGAACAGGCGTCCCACCAGGGCCTCAAGCGCTCTTTCGTCGATAAGCGCGGAGCCGCTTGTAGCCACCATGACAGGGTCAACCACGATGTTGTCTGCGCCAACCTCTTCCAGCGCATCGGCAATGGCGTGCGCGATGGAAGCAGAGCTTATCATGCCGATCTTCACTGCGTCGGGGCGGATGTCGTCGAACACTACGCGAATCTGCTGGCGCACGAAGTCGGGGTCGACGTCGAGCACGCCGAACACGCCTGTGGTGTTCTGGGCAGTCAGCGCCGTGAGGGCGGTTTGAGCGAACAGGTCGTGGGCGGCGATGGTCTTGATGTCGGCCTGGATGCCGGCGCCGCCGCTCGAGTCGGAACCTGCAATGCTGATCACGCTTTTCATCTAAACGTCCTTTCGCAAAGGGCTCGGAGTTCCCTGGCTGCGGCTTCGCAGTCGTTGGAGGCGAAGATGGCGGAGACCACGGCGGCACCGGCAGCTCCCGTTCCAGAGAGCTGGCCTATGGTCTGGGCGTTCAATCCTCCAATTCCCACGACGGGAATGGACACGGCGGCGCAGATGGCACACAGGTCGTCGTAGGTCACGTCGACGGCATCGGGTTTGGTCGACGTGGGTATGAGCGCGCCCACTCCCAGGTAGTCCGCTCCTGACGCCTGCGCAGCGATAGCCTGCTCGACGGTCTGCGCAGACACGCC
>JAFUCW010000194.1 GCA_017459485.1 Eggerthellaceae bacterium
ATCATGTCCAACCTCAACGTGGCCTTGGACCAGAAAGAGCGCTCCGCCATCATGGTGCGCAACATGGCCCTGAATCTGGGCGCCGACTACGCGCTGGTCGCCGAAGAGGGTTACGGCAACCCCGACACCGACTACGTGCGTTGCATGGTCATCCTGGAAGACGCAGGCATCCCTGTGGTGGGCGTGTCCGACGAATCCAACGGCCGCGACGGCTTTGGTCAGCCACTGGTGGTGCTCAACGAACAGCTCAACGCACTCGTGTCCACTGGCAACGTGGGCGAGCTGTCCGACCTGCCCGCCTGCGCCACGGTCATCGGCAACTTGGAGGCGCTGAACCGCGACGGTATGTCCGGCTCGTGGGGCTACGACGAAATCCTGGGCAAGTCCGGTCGCGACGACGGCTCCATCATCATGGAAAACAACAACTGGTTCTGCGGCAATCACATCTCTGGTTTCGCTGTGAAGACCATCGTCGAGGCATAGAAAGGAGGATGCACCAATGGCAAAGAAGGTAATCTACTACGTCAACCAGTTCTTTGGCGGTATCGGCGGCGAAGACACCGCTGACTTCGAGCCGGAAATCCGCGAAGGTGCTGTAGGCCCCGCCATGGCGGCAAACGCTGCCCTCAATGACGCAGAAGTCACGCATACCATCATTTGCGGCGACAACTTCATGGGTTCCAACACCGACGAAGCACTTGAGCGCATCGAAAAGATGCTCGAAGGCATGGAGATGGACCTGTTCATTGCTGGTCCTGCATTCCAGGCGGGCCGTTACGGCGTAGCTTGCGGCAACGTCTGCAAGATGGTGGGCGAAAAGTTCGGCACGCCCACGCTGACCTCCATGAACGTGGAGAATCCCGGCGTTGACATGTTCAAGGCCTACACCATCATCATGGACGGCGCCAACGCTGCGGCGCAGATGCGCAAGGACATGAAGAATATGATGGCCGTTGCCAACAAGATTCTTGCGGGCGAAGAGCTCCAGGGTCCGAAGGCGGAAGGCTACTTCGCAACCGGTCGTCGTGTGGAAAAGTTCCTCGAGGACATCCACGAAAACACCGCTGCCGCTCGTGGCGTTGCCATGCTGATCAAGAAGATCAAGGGCGAGCCCTACCAGACCGAGCTGGAAATTCCCAAGAAGGACCTGGTTCCCGTGGCCGAGCCTGTGGCAGACCTGTCCAAGGCCAACATCGCCATGGTCACTACGGGTGGTATCGTGCCGGTCGACAACCCCGACCGCATCCAGTCCGCTTCCGCTACCCGCTGGGGGCGCTACAGTGTCGCTGGCGTGGACGCGTTGCCGAACCGCGCAGCCGACGGCTACAAGACCATCCATGCCGGCTTCGACCCGGCCGCGGCCGACGCCAACCCCAATGTCATCATGCCCATCGACGCCATGCGCGAGTACGAAAAAGAGGGCAAGATTGGCAAGCTGCACGACTACTTCTACAGTACGGTTGGCACGGGCACGACGGAGTCCGAAGCTTCCCGCATGGCCGAGGAGATGATTCCCTACCTGCAGGAGGACGGCGTCGACGCCATTATTATGACCTCCACTTGAGGCACGTGTACACGTTGCGGTGCAACGATGGTTAAAGTGTTCGAACGTGCTGGGTATCCGATTGTTCACATGTGCAACCTGATTCCCGTGTCGACGACGGTTGGCGCCAACCGTATGGTGCCCACCATCTCCATTCCTTATCCTCTGGGCGACCCGAATACGCCCGAGGAAGAGCAGTGGAAACTGCGCTTCCACCGCGTTGGCGTGGCGCTTGACGCGCTGGCCACACCGGTCGAAGAGCAGACGGTCTTCAAGGTAAAGATCTAGTTTCAAACAGGAGGGGGCGCCCCGGGAACAGACGCCCCCTCCTGCTTTTGCACGCAAGGTAAAGTCTGCTCTTTGGTTTGCGTGCACAAGGGGACTGCAGCCTGTTCCGTTCTGCGAGGCTGTACATGGGAGCTACCCGTTTCTGCGTCTTCGCGGGTGTAAGGCTTCTGCGCATGTTAGCGGTAGCTAGCAGCGATACATTAGCGTGTGCGCTCACGCTGGGCGCATCCATTTACGTAAGGGGACGATTCCTTTGAATAGTAACGAATTCAAGAATCCGGTATTTATAATCGGTCTTGCGCTTGCTGCCGGCCTCTCTGTTTGGGGCATCGTGGGCACCGAAAGCTTCACTGAAGTAGCAGGTGCCATGTTTGGCTTCCTGACCACCGACTTCGGCTGGCTCTATCTTATCGTCATGCTGTCGTTCGTGTTCTTCGCCGTTGCGCTTGCTGCATCGAAGTACGGCAGCATTAAATTGGGCCCCGACGACTCTAAGCCCGAGTACTCAACCATGTCGTGGTTCGCCATGCTATTTGGTTGCGGCATGGGCGTTGGTCTGGTGTTCTGGGGCATTGCCGAGCCCATCTCCCACTATGTGGGTCCTATGGCGGGCATCGAGCCTTCCACGCCCGAAGCAGCAAAGTTTGCCATGAGCGCATCGTTCATGCACTGGGGCCTGCATCCGTGGGCTGGCTACGTGGTTGTGGGCCTGGCGCTTGCCTACCTGCAGTTCCGCAAGGGCAAGCCGGCTCTTATCTCGTCGGCCCTTGAGCCGCTGATCGGCGAAATGAATGCCAAGGGCATAGTGGGCGAGATCGTTG
>JAFUCW010000195.1 GCA_017459485.1 Eggerthellaceae bacterium
CACACCAGACCGCCTGGGAATGGCGGCACCGGGTGTTCGCGACCGTGGACGGCTACCAGGACCGCATCGTGCTGAGGGACCGCGTCTGGATAGACGAGACCTACATCACCGACACGGACCTGGCGCACGGCTACGGGCAGGCTCGGAAGCGCGGGCTGTCGAAGCAGAAGCTCTGCATCGCGGTCGCGATCGACGTCCACAAGAGCCCGGTTGCCGTCGTGTGCGGGCACGGCAAGCCCTCGTCGAAGCGCATCAAGGAAGGGCTGCAGTCCCATATTGCGGAAGGATCCACCATAGTCGACGACAGGGAGCGCTCGCACAACGCGCTCGTCAAGGCAGTGAAGGGCGTACGCGAATCGTACAAGGCCGACGTTCGCGACCCGATATACCTGGAGTGCATGGAGCTGGTGAACAACCTTTGCTCCTGGCTGAAGCGCTACCTGTGGCGATTCACCGGCATGGACACTGCCAACCTCCAGTCTTACCTGAACTGGTACGTCTACTTGTTCAGGGTCAACCAGGCCAGGGAGAAATGGCCCAGAACTGCAAGAGTGGTTCGCCATCTGATGATGGTCGATTCCTATTACCGCACGTGATGGGCATAATAGGAACCGCACGCTTCTAGACTGTTAGATTATTAAAAAAACGATGTAGGTCCTTGTAATCGAACGTTTGTTTTGGTAAGGTCCAAATTGTGAATAAGGCCCCAGTTCAGAGGCGGCAAACACGTTTTGGAGCTGACTGAATGAGTTCCCCGATGTTTTTCATAACGACCTGGGATTTTGCAGATGTGATAAGCGGTTTAACCAGTATTAATGCTAAGTTACACCAGGTCAAAGGATTGAATTCAGAAACAATCGAAAAACACCGCTAAATGGAATTAGCCCATCCATCCGGTAGCTTCCGCCTTGAACCACTGGATATCCTCCTCTGTGGGCGGGTTGCCTGCGCGAGCAGCAGCGTAATAAGCCGCCTTGTATACGCCCCAATCGGCGGCGACTAAGGCGTTGTAAGCCTCCCAGGTTTCCCAGTTCTTCCAGCCGTTGTAGTCGGTCATCCTCGGTCTCCTTTCTACGCGTATTCCGCCATTGCCGTGTAGATCCGTTTCCAGTCGACCTTGTCTTGATCGATGCCGGGCTCGACTTCCGCCAGCCAATCGGACAGCAGCCACCGCAAACCGTCCAGATTCTCCTTCGTGGGCTGCTTCCCGTGGTCGGAGATCCATTCCGCACAAGCGTCCGCAACACCGCATTCGCAGGAGATCCGAAGGTATGCCTCCCATGAATGCCAGTTCGGCCAGGTGCACGACGGGCGGTCTCGCCATTCGTTGCCAGTATTCATTTGAGCTCCTTTCTGCTCGGTTCGGTCGTGCATCCTTACTCTGGGAAAGCCGAAATCCTAATGGAATGATCTTGTCCGTGTATTTACATTCGGGCATGTTGGCTAGCTCCCCGTCGCTTTTGCCACTCTTCCAGCTGCCTATACCTGGACGATGCTAAGGTGATGCTATAAATGATCAAAGCATTTGAGACGAAACGGGCGGTTCTTGCGTAAAACGAATAGTCCGGCAGAAAGTTGAAACGCAAGGCTTCGTGATGCTACGGAAAACGCCGACGGAGGGTCGGCCAAAGCTGATGGGAGCAGGTGCGTTCCGAAACAAGGAAGGAAGGTTTCATCATGTGCTTCAGACCAAGTGCAGTAGCAGGCCAGAGCGGAAACCAGATCCAGACGGGGACATGCCCAAGCTGCGGGCTGCCCGTGGCGGCGTCTATCGGCATCATGGGCGGTGAGTGCCCGCACTGCGGCAAGCCAATCCCGGCCGAGTCCAACGGCGATGCTGGAATCGTCGACTCGGGCAAGAACACGAAGATCTTCTAGGGCAGGCTAGCTTAGACCCTGAAAAAGTTTCCAGAGGGAATCAAGGGGAAACGCGTATTTCACCAGCCGCCATCGCCCGGGCTGACGCCCTCCCCGATGGCGGCTCACGGGTTATGATTCGGGTTCCAAGCCATCCAAGAAAACAGCAGGGCAATAGAGATTGGAATGCTCGCGGCAAATGTCGGGGCGGAGACGCCTCCGTGCGCGAAGTGTCCGACGCAGTGACTGTCAGGCTGAGCAGGCAAATGGCGGGCGACAGCTAGGCAACTAGGACAGATTGGAGCTGCGCGATGAAGGGGACAGCAAGAAAGTCCAAGCATCTATTGCTGGCATTGGTGCTGGCAGCGGGGTTCTTGTTTGCGACAAGCGGAACGGTATACGCAACCGAGGGCATAGACAATGTCGAGAAGAGCGATGACGGCACGGAGGCTGTTTCGACAGCAAGGGCCGCTTCTGCCGCCGACCTCACAATCGGATCATTATCTGCAACCGAGAGCGTCGAATACGTCGAGAAGAGCTGGGATGGCACAAGGGTCGTGTCGACGACAAAGACCGCGGAGTGCACGCCCATCACGAGCGATATGGAAAACATCGGCGGTGAAGTTCCCAGCTGGTACGTCGTCAAAGGCGACGTCACCATCGATCGTAGGTTGGTCGTATGGGGCGTGGTCAACATCATCCTCACCGATGGCTCCAAGCTCACGGTGAAAGACGGCATCAGCGTTCTCTGGGATAGGACGCTTAATATCTACGCCCAGTCGGATGGAGAGAGTGCCGGCGAGCTGATTTGCATTGCCGACACCAACTACAACGCCGCAATCGGCTCCAACGACAATTCAGGCCCTAACGGCCCCATCACGATTCATGGCGGCAAGGTGACGGCCGACGCCAAGACTCACGGCACGGACGGGGCGGGCATCGGCGGCGGCAACACGGGCGCCGGCGGCACCATCACCATCGAC
>JAFUCW010000196.1 GCA_017459485.1 Eggerthellaceae bacterium
GACAACAGAATTGGTTTCATAACCCAATTCGTAGCCCTATTTGGTAGTATCTCCTTATGGAACATCTTATTTAAATAAGGAGAGTGCTGCCATGGCAATTGCGGGAATCGTAGCCCTGTTTGTAGGGTTCATCCTCGTAATCTGCTACCCGATCAATAAGAAAAAGAACTCCCGCTGCACCGCGCAGACGCAGGGTTTCTTGAGTGATGTCCAAGCGCGCTTCAACTCAAAGGGCAGCCAAAAAAGCATGCATGTCTATACCTACCAAGTAAATGGCATTGAATACCAACTCAAGACGCTTGACTACAGCCCAGAAGCCGAACGAGTCGGCGATGCCTGCACCATTTGGTACAACCCGGAAAAGCCAGAGGACGCACAGGCATATCGTGCGTCTGATGGATACCTCAAGGTGCTTCTCTATGTCGGTCTCGCGCTGATTCCGCTGGGGATTGTCCTGATCATCATTGGACTTGTTCAGTAGGTCGGCCAAAACCATCACCCCCCTTCGGCGCCCGTCTCAAGGAATCCCCTCGCCGCGATAACCAAGTTATCGTAGGATAATTGATGTTCAAGAATCATATAATGCGGGATGCCAGCTGTCTTATGCCTGTATTACTAACGCTGCATAATTGGGTTTTCCAGAGCTTCGGTGTTACGCAGGTAAGCTGACAAAGGGGATGGGCTGAACGTGGACGCAAATGTCAAAAGCTACGTGCTTGCCGAGCACTACGCCCTTCGTGGCTGGAAGATGCTCCCCTGTGGGCTCCTTAACCAGCGTACGCTGCGCGCGCAATTCTTCAACCGCGAACAATACGAAGTGCTCCTGCGCGCTGACGGCATGTCGAGCATGCATGTCGAGGAGCTGACGGAACACCAAATCGAACTGCTTGAAAAGCTTGTCAAAGAAGGGGCTCTCGTCGAGCTGGCGCCCGACGAGAGGAAGAGGCTGACACCATTCCAGGAATACGCCGCTTTTCCCGCCCGCTATGTCGCACAGGCGCACTGGTCAATCACCGGAAAATGCAATTACCGCTGCAAGCACTGCATGGTGTCATCTCCGGACGCCGTGCTCGGCGAGCCGAGCCTTGAGCAATGCCAACGTGTGATAGACCAGCTGAGCGCCTGCGGCATCTACTCCATGGAGCTTACGGGCGGCGAGCCGCTCGTTCATCCGAACTTTTGGGACATCGTGGACTACGGGCTCAAGCGCAATGTGATCCTCTCCGGCATCTATACGAACGGAGCACTGGTTAACCAAGAGCTCATAGATGGCATGAAGCGTCGCTCCCTGTCCCCCGTGTTCCACATAAGCTTCGACGGTGTAGGCCACCACGATTGGCTGCGCGGCGTAACGGGCGCCGAAGATGCCGCAAACCGCGCGTTCGTCCTCTGTCACAAGGCGGGATTTCCCACAACGGCGGCGGTTACCCTGCATGGTCAGAATCGCGACTGCCTGCGCGAGACCGTTTTGCACCTTTCCTCGCTCGGTGTTGGAATGGTAAAGGCCGCCGGCATGACGGACCTTGGTGAGTGGGCAAAGCAAGACGCGCGCTACAAACTATCCGACGAAGATTTCTTCGAAGAGATCCTGCGCTACATTCCCCAATACTTCGAGGATGGTGCTCCCACCGCCATCCAAATCTGGGGCGCCTTCCTGTGTGAAGGAGCTGGGGACACGTCTGTCCGAGGACCCTTGCGGTGGGCCAAACACGACATGAGCGAGCAGCGTGCAATGAAAATGCCCGCCTGTGAAGCCACGCGCAGCTCTGTCTACATAAGCCCAGAAGGCATCGTGCTGCCCTGCATGACTATGGCGGGCACCGATCTTGAGCAGTATTTCCCCAGCCTCTTCGAGGACGACCTGCGCGAC
>JAFUCW010000197.1 GCA_017459485.1 Eggerthellaceae bacterium
ATCACGTATTCCCTAAGCGAGAAAGAGGTCGCAGACTACACCACCACGTACAATCCGAACCCCGCCAAGTTCCAGTTCGAGGTAGCGGATGACGTGGCGCAAACCGTTGAGCTCGCCATCACCAACACGCACGAGCCGGCCACCGAAATCGAGCGCACCATAACCTACACCTACCTGACTGAAGACGGTACGGAGGCTTCCGGAACCGTTATGCAGAAGGCCAAGCTGAAGCGCACGCCCAAGGAACTCGATCCGGAGACCGGCGAGGTTCTGGAGTGGAACGATTGGACTATCGAGGAAGGCAGCGACACTTCTGCCGTGAATTCGCCTGATATCGACGGTTACACGCCCACGATGCCCGCGGTGCCCGCGTGGGACATCGATCTAGCGGCAGACGAGCCCAAGGGTGAAACCGTGCATGTGGTCTATCAGCCCAAGGCGCCTACCGCCGAGCCCGCTTTGAGCAAGGATGGCAAGTACGACCCGGCTAATCAGGATGGCACGGTGTTGCAGGGCCAGTCTGGCAAGCCGGAGTTCACGCTGGGTACCAAGACGATGCCCGACGGCACCGACAACATGCTCACATTCAAGCTGCTTGACGAGCAAGGCAACGAAGTCGAGATGCTTACCGTGCCGAACGAGGGCACCTACACCATAGACCCCGGTACGGGCGAAGTTCGCTTTGCACCCGATCAGGGCTTCGAGGGCAAGACCAAGGGCGTTGCCGTACGCGGCACCGACCGTTTGGATCAAAGTGCTGAAACCACGTACACGTCCATCGTGGTGCCCAACGTGGAGACTGCCGCCGTCGAGCGGGCGGTCACCTACACCTTCTGGGACAAGGATGGCAACTCGGTAACGGCCAGCAAGACGCAAAGCCTATCCTTCACGCGCGTGGGCACCTACGACCCAGCCAAGGACAAGAGCCCGACCGAGTACGTTCCGTCCGACACGAGTACCATTGTGCAGCCCGACTGGACGCCGCAGGACATGCCGGCTGTTCCGAGCCCAGCTGACGAAGGACGCTGGGTCCCGACGCGCGAGGAGGTGGAGGCTGTGAGCGGCCTGACGCCGACAAATGCCACAGGAAAGGGCTTTGCCGAGCTGCCCATTCCTGGTGGCGGCACCAAGCTCATGCGCACCGACAACGTGCCGTACCTACCGCAGGCCCCCATGGGCGACCGCGGCGAGACCTGGGGCTTCCCAGGCGAAGTGCAGCAGAAGCAGGCCAAGGACCTGTTCACCATAACCACGCCCAAGACGGCAGCGGACAACGACGGCAACCGCGAAGGCAACGAGATCGTCGACGTGCAGCTGTTCGACCCCGATGCGGGCGAGTACGTGGAGTCCGGGGTGAAGGTGAATGCCTACTTCGAGGGCCAGGCTGTGGGCACCTACCACTACGACGCCGACACCGGCGAGATCGTGTTCACGCCCAACCAGGACTTCCGCGCAAGCGCCGACCCCGATCCGGCCACCGTGCAGGGGACCGACAAGAACGGCCTGTCCTCGACAGTCGAATACCAGCCGCATTTCGTTCCCAAGGTGGAAGAGGTCAGCTTCGGCCGCACTATCACCTACATTTACGACGACGGTGAGCCCGTGCTGGACGCGGACGGCAACCCCATCATCACGACGCAGACGGTTACCTTCAAGCGCGAGGCGGTAAGCGTTGACCCTGACACGCATGAACCTGTTTGGGGCGACTGGACCCCTGCGGCTGCCGACCTGCCCGAGGCGGCATCGCCTGCTGCCGATCGCCAGGGATATGCGCCCGCGATCGACACGGTCGATGCCGTGAAGGGCTTGACCGAGGTAGACCGCGACAAGAAGGCCGACAAGTACCCGGATGTGACCGTGGTCTATTCCAAGCCGCCGGCGGCAGGGGAAAAGAAGACCTACGGCGGTCGTGGGGAAACCCAGAAGGGCACGCCTCCGTTCGAAAAGGGATCGAAGGGCTTCACCAGCTTCACGCTGCTTGACCCCAAAACGGGCGAACCCATCGACAAGATCGTCGTCGACGGCCAGGGTGCCTACACGCTTGATTCCAAGACGGGCGAGGTCACCTTCGTGCCCGAGCCTGATTTCGTTGGCCCGGCCACCACGGTTACCGTACGCGGCACCGATGCCAACGGTTACACCGCCGATGGCACGTACACGCCCAACGTGGTCGACAACCGCGAGACGGTTACAAGGACGCACAAGATCACCTACGTGTACGAAGATGGCTCGCCCGTGCTTGATGAAAACGGTGACCCGCTCGAGGAAGTGCGCGTGGTCGATTTCGAGCGCGAAGGCAAGGTGAATCCGGAAACAGGCGAGGTTACCTGGGACAGCTGGATGCCGTACGATCTGGAAGAAGTGGTGTCCCCCGACGTGGATGGTTACACGCCCGACAAGGCGAAGGTGGATGCTTTTGCGGGAACCATGCCCGGCAATTGGCCCGACGATGCGGTGGTCACTTACAAGAAGAACCAAGATCCTCCGGCACCGCCGGCACCTCCGGCGTCCACCATCTGGGTAACCTACATCGACGATCCCGATTTCAGCGATACGGTGTATCTACCTAGGACTACCCAACCCAAGGCCGTCGATGGCGAACAGCAGGCCGAACCCGACGCACCAGCCGACCCCACCAAGGACGGCTATGTATTCGAGGGATGGGAGCGTAGCGTTGATGCCGACGGCAACATCACCTACACGGCCAAGTGGAGCAAGGTGCCGGAGCCAGAACCAGAACCCGAGCCCAAACCGGAGTCTGGGGCTGCGACTGATTCGAAGTCGACGCCGAGCACGCCTTCGAAGACAACGCCCGCAGCTACGCCGAGTGCATCTGTCGCGCCGGCAACACCTGCTGCCACGGCGAAGACGACCACGGCGCCTGCAACGACCAGGACTGCCGACGATGCACCCGTTGGGGTTCTTGCACTGCTGGCGGCTGGCGCTGCCTTTGTAGCTGCAGCATCCCTTGCATTTGGCCGCCGAAGCACCCGCGTGCACGGCAACCACGAGAAGTAGGATGTAGGGTAGGGCATAAGACAGCACAGGACAGGGGTAGCGGTTTGTCTTATGTTGCTCCGTTCCGCAGAAGGGGTTGCCGCGCGCAGCCCCTTCTCCATATGCAGGAAAAGTCGCGCGTTGTCAGCCACAGTCAACGCGGCGTCATCTAGCTCAGCCTTCTCGGGTGGGCTGAGGCCTGCGCCTCGAAAACCGAATTACACCAACAATCGGCACAGTACCTTCCCAAATATATAGAAATAGTAAAATGCAAGAACGATCGTGCAGAAGGGTGTTTTATGGTGAACGAATCACAGCGGGCCGAACTCCACAAGACAATCTGGTCTATCGCAGACGACCTACGAGGCAGCGTGGATGGTTGGGACTTCAAACAATACATTCTTGGCATGCTGTTCTACCGGTTTATCTCGGAAAACCTATGTGACTTTCTCAATGCAGAAGAGCTTGCACGTGGTAATAAAGACTTCGACTATGCTAGCCTCTCCGACGCCGAAGCGGAATTTGGCCGCACAGAAACGGTCAAGGAAAAAGGCTTCTACATCCTGCCCTCCGAGCTGTTTTGCAACGTTCGTGACCGAGCGGGGCAAGACGAAGACCTTAACGAAACGCTTGAGCGCGTATTCAAGAATATCGAGGGTAGCGCCATCGGTGCCGCTTCCGAAGGGGACTTGAGGGGGCTCTTCGACGACATGGACGTGAACTCAGCCAAGCTAGGTAACACTGTTGCGGAAAAGAATGCTAAACTGCGCGCTTTACTTCAGAAGATTGGCGATTTGGATTTCGGTTCCGATTTCAAGGAGAACCGCATCGACGCGTTTGGCGATGCCTACGAGTACCTGATGAACATGTACGCCACCAATGCGGGTAAAAGCGGTGGCGAGTTTTTCACACCGCAGGAAATTGGCGAGTTGCTGGCGCGTATCGTGCTTATCGGTCGCAGCGATGTGAACAAGGTGTACGATCCGTGTTGTGGTAGTGCCGGTCTGCTGCTCAAATTTGCAAAGATTCTTGGACAGGACAAGGTGCGCAAGGGTTTC
>JAFUCW010000198.1 GCA_017459485.1 Eggerthellaceae bacterium
GGAACGGTCATGGGGAAAGGTGCCGTGGCCAAAACAGTGGACGAAGGACGTGCTGCGTCCCGGAAACTCGGTCCGGCCATTCGTGTGATCGAAGTGTACTTCGTGCTCGTCATGGCCACAGTGCTGGGCTGGGCCCTGCTCATGCCAGCAGGCGATTTCAAATACGATATCACGCTGTTGCGCATCATGGTGGTCATGGCCGCCGCCGCCCGTTCGGTGTGGCTTATCGAAAAGCGTGTCGACATTACACGGAAGTTCGTCGTCATAACGATGTCTGTGGTAATTGTGCTTTCCGTGATCGACATGATCTTCGGTGGAGAATACGAGCGCGTCGCCGCGCTGGTGTCCTGGCCCGTGCTCATCGCAGGTGGCATCCTGTATTTTGGCGGGTCGCTTGCCATCGTCGCATACTTCGCCTTTTCTCCTGAGGCCAAGGAGACGTTTGTCGAGCCGCCCGACCTTTCCACCCAGCCTACGCACAATCCCAGCGAAGACATTTACGAAAAACCGTTCACGTGGCCATGGGTGCGCAACATCGTTATTTACTACTGCGTGTTTTCGATTGTGGGGCACTGGGCAGAGATTGGCTTTTGCTGGCTGATTGTGCTGGGCGTGGTCATGGGCGACTACGACTTCTCTCATGCCCAGCTGTGGGATTGGTGGCTGTGTCCCTATCCGGCCGAAGGCATCGCCGTGGTAATGATCGCGCTTTTGCTGTTCCCGTTCAAAGAATGGGTGTACAAGAAAACGGGCGGCAACTTTCCCCTTACGCTTGCAATTAGCTTTCTGGTAAATATGCTCGTTTGTGCTGCCATCGACTTCACTACAGGCATTACCGCAAATGCGAATTTCGAGCTGTGGGACTACCGCAACCTGCCGTTTAACTTCATGGGCCAGATCGTGCTGCAGAACACGCTGGTATATTCGGTGGCAGCCACGTTCATCGTTTGGGTGGTCTATCCGCTGATGGCCAAATGGCTTCATCGCATGCCGCCGCGCTACGCCAACGGGCTGTTTTTGGGCCTGGTTGCTTTCTATGTGTTCCTGGAAGTTCTCTACTACGTTCATGTCACGCCTGACGGCTTGGTCTTTGGGTAACGGGGAGGTTACAAAACCCGTCCGCTTTTTGGAAATGCTTTCGTGCCAAGACAGCGTCTTTACTGCGTGCAAATCAATTGGCATACTATCGGTTGATTGTGCGTGGAAGGAGCGCTTGATTGGACGCGGGAAGGCGTGTGTATTGGCGGCACGGGCAGCGCAGCGCTGTTACGTTTGGTGTCCGCTTGTGCCAGGCCTACTTCGTCTTTGCTATGCTCATGGCGCTCGTGTTCGGCTTTCTGTGCGACCGCGAGATGTTCGACTACGATGTGAGCATGATTCGCGTGCTGGTTCTTATGGCGGGAGGGTCGGTTACGCTGTGGCTCATCTCTCAGCGCGCACGCAGCGCCAGGATTGCAGGCATTGTCACGTCGCTTTTGTTCGTTGGGCTTTCCGTGTTGGACCATGCTGCATTCGACGCGTTCGGCACGCTGTCTTCCTACATCGGAGACGTTGCATTGCGCGCCATTCTGGTCGTGGAATATGTGGGCGGCATCGGCGTAGCTGCCTACTTGGCTTTCGCGCCAGGAGCCAGGCGCTCCCTGTATCGTCCACCCGACAGAGCGCCGAGCGCCCATGCTGGCAACAGCTGGGACGAACCGCTGAGGGTCCGCGTACGCTCATGGGAGTTCTGGCGCGACCTTCTTATCTACTTCATCGTGTTTTCCATTGTTGGCCATTGGGCAGAGATGCTGTTTTGCCAACTGATTCTGGCGGGAGTGTTCATGGGGGGCTATGACCCCACCAACACGATACTGTGGAGCCAATGGCTGTTCCCCTTCACAGCCGAAGGCGCAGCGCTTGTGGCCATCGTGCTCATCCTGCATCCTGCGGCGCAGTGGATTCTGAAGAAGACGGGAGGGCGCTTGCTGCCTGCCCTGTTGCTGAGCTTCCTCTTGAACGCGTTCGTGTGCACCGCCATCGACTTCACGACTGGGATGGTCGCTAACCAGAACTACGAACTGTGGGACTACCGCGATCTTCCGTTCAACTTCATGGGGCAGGTGTGCTTGCAGAACTCACTGGTGTACAGCATTGCCGCCACGCTTATTGTCTGGGTGGTCTATCCGCTTATGGACACGGCGCTGCGGCGCGCTCCCCGTGGCGTGGTCAATGCATGCGCTTTCGGGCTCATTGGCACGTACCTGTTCTTGGCCATGCTCAATTTCATTGACGTCACCTGACGAGTGATGCTCGTTGAAGGTGCTCCATTGCCATGGTCAGCACCATGGGCGCCCATGCAGCGAATCGTTCGGGATGGCCGGCAAGCTCTTCGGCAAGGGAGTCGAGGCCTGCCCAGCGCACTTCGCTCACCTCGTTCGGGTCCGGGGAAGGGGTGCTATCACATTCACCTACGAACACGTGGTCGTACTCGTATTCGACCAGGCCGTTTTCGAAAGGTGCACGGTAGGCGAACGCGCCAATTTCATCGAGTGCGACCGCCGTGCAGCCAAGTTCTTCCTGGATGCGCCGTATGGCGGCGTCGAAGGTGGCCTCGCCGTCCCGGGGATGGGAGCAGCAGGAGTTCGCCCACAGGCCTGCGGAATGGTACTTGCAGGAGGCACGGCGGGCAAGGAGCGCTTCAACGCCGTCTGTGCCATTTCGGTACAGCACGACCGAAAGAGCACGATGAAGCAGCCCGTCTTCATGTGCTTGGAGCTTGGTGGCGGTCCCTACCTGCCGGTCGAGTCCGTCAACGATGATAAGAACGTCGTCTTTAGCGGGATCGGCCGCAATGGGCCTGTGGGCAGTATCCATGAAGTCCTCCTTGGTGGTGGCAACTCGAATGCCGTCTCCAATGATACGTCATGACCAAGGCCACTGTCTTGTGGCAGGCAAGGGCGGTATTGTTCTTGGCGAGGGCCGAAGGCGCTGCATGCCATACGGAGCGTCGTTATCCAAAAGTTCAGTACTTCTAACTAATTGTTGACTAATTGGATAACAGACGTTATTATCAACTAGTTAGTTATATCTAACAAGTAGATGAAAGATGCGCGTGGCCAGCCTGGACTGTGCCCACGCAAGGGAACGGGCAAGAACAGTATGTCTCGAGGGACCGACACCCGCGAAGCGCTTCTGAAAAGCGGAACCGCCGAATTCCTGGCGCATGGGTTCGAGCGTGCGTCGCTGCGTGTCATATGCGCGAATGCCCATGTGACCACCGGCGCGTTCTATGCGCACTTCAAAAAGAAGGAAGACCTGTTCTGCGCGATCGTACAAGACGATCTTACCGCATACCTTGGCCACTACGATTCGCTGATGGAGCGAATGAGGAACAACATGCAGGCTCCTTCGGACAACGAAGTCGAGATTATGGACTACCTAGTGGAGCGCAGAGATCTGTTCCGCTTGCTGTTTGACTGCTCGGCAGGGACAAAATACGAGGGATTCAAAGAGAGGCTCATTGCCCATTTCGAAAAGAGCTACCAAGACCTTTTCGACGCCTATGCGGAAGAGCCTGTCGACCATGACATCGTGTGCGTTGTGGTGAAAATGAAGTTCGCGCAATACATGGAGTTGCTCTACGGCGACTACTCGAAAGAGCGTGTGCGAGAAATCATGGAGCGATTGCAAGGGTTTACCCAAGCAGGTTTCGAAGCCCTCACAGGAACGACGATCAAGAGCCCGGGATAACCGGGTTCTTTTTTTCGTAACGGAAGGTAATGGCTGTTATCAAGTGGTGGCTTGGCAGGCATGAAGTCGCTCGAGCACGTATGAAAGAAAGGAACTGAAATGGCAAAAATGGAAATGACGCCCGAGGCGCAGGCGCAAACGGCGGGTGCGGGCAGCAAGAAGATGCGCACGCGCGACCTTATCTATGCGGGAGCGTTTGGCGCGATCTATCTGGTGGTCATGCTTGCAATCGTGATGGGTTGCTCGACCGTGCCCATTCTGTATCTGATGGCCCCGCTGTTCGTGGGCATCGTGTGCGGCACCATCTACGAGATGTGCGTCCTTAAGGTGCACAAGTTCGGCGCAGCGCTTATCTTGGGCGTCCTGTTCGCTTTGGTGGCATGTGGCAGCAACTACATAGGCCTTGCTTTGGCGATCGTGTTCGCCCTGATTGCAGAGCTGGTTATTCGGGCGGGGAAGTACGAGTCGAAGAAGATGTATCTTGCGTCTTTCGTCGTGTTTAACCTGAACATGGCCTGTCCCTACACTATGCTGCAGTTCGCGCGCGACGAGTTCCTTGCGCGCACGGTCGAGTTCTACGGGCAAGGTCACGCCGATGCCCTGGCGGCAGTGGCGCCCGACTGGGTCATGCTGCCCA
>JAFUCW010000199.1 GCA_017459485.1 Eggerthellaceae bacterium
ATTTGCGCGTGCCTCCCTCGTGCCACCAGGCATGCCACCATTGTGCCACCAAGAACATTCGTACGTCAAGCCGAGATACGCCCCTGAACGCGACTTGCTGTCGCCAGGTCGAAACCTTGAGTTATTAACAATCGCCAGAGAGACAGCAATGCTATCGCAGGAGCGACACCTATGCTTGCTCCCCTGCGACATAATTGGGACTGATGCTGTCGCTAGGGCGACACCTTATAACTAACTTAACTTTTATAAAAAATAATAACTAGAAACCCTGTCGGCATTCATTCGTTAATGCTGAATCAGTTTTCCACCAAGGCTCAAACGAGCTATCCGACTTCGCTTTTGTTTCGCAAATGTTCTGATACGGAACAATTGCGTTCCGCCTTAGAACAATACGCTCTCCTTCCTGGAAAAGTGGATTAAAGTCTGCGTTCCCTGCAAAAGGAGGAAACGAATGGAAATAGATGACAAAATCCAGCTGAAGAAGAACGCAGAGGGTAAAGTCATAACCCTTCACGAAGCGGCAGAGCTGCTCCACACATCGAATTCCACTCTTTACCGACTCGTCATCGACGGCGAGTTACCCGCTATCAGTTTGCGCAACTCATGGCGCTCTAGCGACAAGGCCTTCGAAGGCTACGTAGAAAAGCTGTTTGCCGAACAGGCTGCAACGTGCAAGTCCCAGGAACGCAAATAGATCAAAAGCCGTTCGAGTACGCCCGCTACCCTAAATCAACCTTCACCATCATGCCAGACGGCCTCATTGCCGCCCTGGCGGAAAGACAGGTTGGCAGAAACGGCTGGGTGGTGATGGCGGTGCTCTGCAAGATGACGCATGCGAACGGGATGCTCGGGATTGTCTCGGCAAAGCGCGTGTCCGAGCAGGCGGGTATCTCGCTTGCGCAAGTTGCGCGTGGGATGCGAGATTTGAAGAAGCGTGGAATCATCGCCCCGATCATCCGCAAGAACGCGAAAGGTTATCGGCATCCCGATAAATCAAGCTTTGGACACGTGGCCCAGTACTGTATATGCAAGGATGTGTGGAGTGGCATCCAGAGGGACTAGCTCGTCTAATTGTGCCTAATGGGCATAGCTAGTCTCTCCAGGCAAGGTACAGAATGTCCGTAATCTTTTCCAGATCCGTATCGTAAACATAATCAGGGCCGAAGACATGCGTGCCATCTGTTACCTTCCAGGCAGTGCCATCGCATGCACTAACTGTTTCAGCGGGGCGGATGTATTCTTTGATATGGTCGCGAATATACTCTACTGATTCTTTAGGGAGCTTGCGCGTATCTTCAGTTAGAGAACAGCCAATATGATCTACGCATCTCAGCTCGCCGTCTTCATAAAGAATGAAATGCGTACCGTGCCAGTCTTCTCGTGCCTGAAGACTTCAGTTTATGTGTTCAGCCTCAAGAAGAACTTTACGCTTATTCATGCTGGGCTCCTTCCAAAAAGCGATAGGATAATCCTACTGAAGCGAATCGCCTATTAGAGTACCGCGCATGGTACATTCCAACACCCTTCTGTTACTATTCACACCCTATATGTAGTGGTCAGTTGGTGAGCTCTTCTTCGTCGTCCCAGACCAGGCGAGGCTTCTTCTTCGCATAGGCTGCCTTGAGGTAGGGAATCTGATCCTCCTCGACCCGCCCGATGTGGGCCACCGTTGTGTGGACGGGCTTTCCCTTCACGCGATCGCAGCGCATAACTGCTGCCGAATAGGTGGTCTCCCCGTGCTTGTTTACCCTGGAAGTTATCTTCATGTACATATTCGTATCTCAATCCTAGTAGCTACGTTTATTGCTATTTATGTGGGCTAATATAGTATAATAACTACGTACTTTAGGAGCAACTGGAGGCACCGTTGCCCAAGGGTAATTATAGGATAGAACCGCTCCGAGAGCGAAAGCTGCGCGCCCAGGTCAGGGACCTGGAGGAGCGCCTGGCGGCACTGTCCGTCGACCCTTCCGCGAAACGCGAGATTGCCCACCTCGAAGGCGTGGTCGCAAGCCTTGAAGACACGGTAGCACGTCTCGAATCCGAAGCAATCGATCAGCACGTGCGCTACGCGCGCCTCAAAGAACGACATAGCGAGGCACAGTCGAGAAGCAGAGACGCTCAGGCGGCCCAAAAAGCTGCCGAACATGCGGCCAAGGACGCCCAGAGAGCAATCAATGTGCTGCAGAAAAGGGCGGACGATGCCGCGGCTGGCCGGCTTCGCCTGCTGGAGGAAAACCGTGCGCAGGCCGCACGGATAGGCGAACTTGAGGCCGAACTCGCCCGCAAGCAGGCGTTCATCGAACACTTGAACGCGCGCCTTTCCCGGGGTCCCGAAAACTCATCAATCCCGCCTTCTGCCGAGCCCAACCGCAAGCGCATCCCCAACTCGCGCACCAGAAGCGGCAGGAGGCCGGGCGGGCAGCTGGGGCATCGCGGGCATAGGCGGAAGGGCCGCTTTCCCGATGCCGAGGTCATCCTCGAACCCGAAAACACCTGCTGCCCGCGTTGCGGGTGTGAGACGTGTGCAACCGGCGCCACGCGCACCCACACCGTCACCGATATCGAGCTTATCACCAAAACGACCGCCTACATCTCCTCCGAGCGCGCCTGCCCACACTGCGGCAAAACATCCTGGGACGCCTTCCCCAAGGGTGTAGAAAACGAGGCGAACTACGGACCGGGCGTGAAGAGCGCGATTGCCTACCTGGTGGGCGCCTGCAACGTCTCGGGCACCAACGCACGGGACTTCCTCAAGCAGATGAGCGCGGGCGAGGTGGATGTCTCGGCAGGCAGCGTGGCCAACTTCATGGCCCAGTTCTCGCGACTGAGCGAAGGCGACAGGCGGGCCGTCTTCGACGCGGTGGCGACATCTCCTGTCATAGGCAGCGACGCCACGTTCACACGCGCGGAAGGCGCCAGCAGCTACGTCTACGTGTTCCACGCAGGCGACGCCGCCGTCTTCTCTGCGAACAGGACCAAGGGCCACGCCGCCATCAAGGGATCACCCCTGGAGGCAGCACCCGATGCCACGCTCGTGCACGACCACGACACCTCCTACTA
>JAFUCW010000200.1 GCA_017459485.1 Eggerthellaceae bacterium
AGCCCTGGCCTGCAGCAAGTTCTCATGCATTCGGCCCTGCAGGGAGATCCCGTATCCGAGACATCCAGCACGACGCTCTCTGGCCTTGCCTCTGCCAAGATGTCGCAAAACATAGGCGCTAATATCAGCGTGAGTGAAACCGAGTCCAGCCAGGACACAAACTTCTGGGCGGATGATGACGGCGCTGGCGCATCCACCGAAGGTTGGTCGTCAACCACTTCGATGGGGATGAACTGGGGTGCTGCCTGGGAGATGGCTGGCGCACTCGGCGCTGAAATGGGACACAGCACGTCGAAAGAGGTAAGCAAGGCAGTAGAAACTACGATTGCTCTTCCTCCGCATACGGCTGCGGCTATCAACCATGCCACCACCACCACCACTTACACGCAGTACTATCAGCAGCCCGTCATCCTCAGCTACAAGGTGGCACTCTTTGCCACGAGTGGTGACTTCACTACAGCCGCCGGCGGCGGGATCAATCCCGGCCAATACGACAAGCAGTCGCTCGTCATCAAGTTCGATACCAAGGACGAATCGGACTCCTCCTACGGGTGCGCTGCAACCGACGACCTGTACAGCCGCGTTGTTACGAACAAATCAGTGAGTGACTACGACTCTGCTGGTGGGCGCACATTCGAATCGCACAGCACTGCGAGCGGTTTTTCCAAGAGCAATGGCATTGATTGGGACGCCGTGGATGGGTATACAAGTAGCAACTACGGGATAAATGTCTCATATATTGCGAAAACCAATTACTTCTACGAAACGCTTGGAAAGCTGTCGGTCGATCAGGACAAGAACAGCTCTTCTGTGGATGCGATCTATCCGCTGTACGACCTTGTGTCCGTCAAGACTTCGAAGACGAATTACGTTTTGTACAGCAACAACACGCTGGACCGCAACTCTTTTGCCGTGGCCGGCTACAACAAGTACGGCGTGGATTTCTACGGGTTCAATCCGGAATGGGGCGAATGGAATCGCTGCGATGAAGACGGCAATCTCATTAACGGTGGATTCCTGACAGACGATGACCCAGTCGAACTCAAGGATGGAGACACGCTTGTGCCCAAGGCGAATACGACGGGGGGCACCATCTACATGACCTGGGTGCTCAACCCCGAAATAAAGCCGAAGACAGGCGACCACCTTGATGGCCAGGATTTGACCGATCCGGCTATCGAGACGCCCGTTGTAAGAATAGACGTTGTCAATAGAGGGCTCGATGATCCCCGTGTCGCGGCGGAAGGAAGCTATACCGGCTTTTATCGCACGCCGATCAATCTACACGACGTGATGACATACGAGGTCACCGATGCCGATGACAGAATACTCGAAGTGCAGGTCAATTGGGAAAGCCGTGAACCTGCCAGTTATGGCATCAAAGTGAATGCCAGCGGCGATGTGACGTTCACGAAACCGGGCACCTACAAAGTGCGCCCCTACGTGGTAAACAACCAAAATACGGTCGTTTACTCGAGTTGGCTTACCGTTGTTGCAACAGAGCACGATCTGATGCACTACGATCCGAAAGACCCAGCGTGCGATGCCAACGGATGGACAGAGCACTACCGTTGCCTGGATTGCGGCAAGTACTTCGCGGACGCCGCAGGCACGACCGAGGTTTCAGCAGAAGACGTCTTCATCGATGCAGTCGGCCACGATTGGGGCGACTGGACTACAACCAAGCAGGCTTCTGCAAGCGAGCCGGGCGAGCAGCAGCGCGTGTGCAAACACGACGAAGGCCATGTGGAAAAGCGCAACCTGTACCTGGTGCAATACAACATGAACGGCCATGGCACCGCACCTGATGCGCAACCTGTCGCAGCCGGCACGTCGGTGACGGCCCCGCAGGATCCCACGGTCACCGGCTACACGTTCGACGGCTGGTTCACCGACTCCGAATGCACCACTCCCTACAATTTCGGCTCAACCGTCGACGGCAACCTGACCCTGTACGCCAAGTGGACCGTTACCAAGCGCACGGTTGCCGCCATGGCCGTTGGGGATGTCTACGAAGACGAAGAAGGCGAGCTGAAGATCGAACCTGTCGCAAACGGCTCGATAACCATTGAAGGCGAAGAGGGAGAAGTCATTCCGGTTACCGAAGATGACTACACGTACTTCTACAAGGACGTGGAATACGGAGCATCCGTTACCCTAACGGTCGAGCCGGACAGCGGATACGGCCTGAAGGGGATCATGGCGATTCCGGTTAATCCAGACTCGTCGATGGGCGAACCGTTCACGCCGGACAAAACAGGCGCCAACACGTATTCGTTCACTATGCCCGACGCCGACGTCGCGATTGTGGCAAGCTTCGCCCAAGTGACCGTGACATACGATGGCAACGCACCGGAAGGCGAAAAGGCGCTCAATGTCCCCGAGGCTGAAACAATAGCGTACGGAAGCACGCCTACGAAGCTCGATACCGTACCAACGATCGAGAGCACGACTTCGGCAACCTACGAGTTCGGCGGCTGGTTCACCGACGACGCGTGCACAAAGCCCTTCCTGAGCTCCACGGCGATAACGGAAGACACGACGCTCTACGCGAAATGGATCAAGACCGAGGCTCCGACGCACAAGGTAACCTACACGCTGACCTGGGAGCCCGACCCTGCGGATCCCGAAGACACCGGTTCTTACGAAGAGAGCTATCAGGCAGAGCCTGGGTCTGTTGCGTACGACCCGACAGAGGACCTCTACGACGTTGCCGGCAAGGACCTTCGGGCGGCATACGAGCTCTATTCCCTCAACGATGCGTGCTGGTTCACCGATCCCGCACTGACCGAGCCCTTCGACTTCACAACCCCTATCGAAGCAGACATCCATCTGTATGCGAAGGTGGTTGCCAGGGAATACACCGTGACGTACTACAGCGACAACACGGAACTGGGAACGCAGCGCGTAGCGTACAACACGGCGATTGGCACGATTGACCCTGGCATTAGCGTACCGGAAAAAGCGGGCTTCACGTTCACCGACGAATGGGTCACGGAAGACGGGGCGCCATGGAGCATTGCCGACAACCCCGTGACGAGCGACCTGAAGCTGTACGCCAGCTGGCGTGTCAACCGCTACAGCGTGACCTTCGATGCCAATGGCGGCGCAGGGACAATAGGCGCCGAAGAGGTAGAGGAAGGCACGGAGTACGCGCTTCCCGGCTCGGATGCCCTTACTGCACCGGAGGGAATGTGCAGCCTGGAAGCCTGGGAAGTGAAGGTCGGGCTGGGCGATCCTGTAAACGTTGCTCCCGGCGAATCAGTTACCGTAACGGCCAACACGATGGTGAAGGCGCTCTGGCAAGACCACGCCTGGGATGCGCCGACCTACGAGTGGGCCGATGACAACTCGACCGTAACCGCCACGCGCGTGTGCACCCACGACCCAGAGCACGCCGAAACCGAGACGGTCGGCGCGACTTCCGAACAGACCAAGCAACCCACTTGCGCCGAAAAGGGCGAGACCACCTATACGTCGGCGCTCTTCGAAAACGAGGCATTCGAGCAACAGGTTAAGACCGAGGCCGACATAGACGTTATCGATCACGAATGGGGCGAGCCGACCTACACCTGGGCCGACGACAACTCCACGGTGACGGCCACGCGCACATGCGCCGTATGTGAAGAGGTCGAGACCGAGACGGTGGATGCCACGGCTGCCATGACAACCAAGCCCTCCGACACCAAGCCTGGCGTGCTTACCTGGACGAGTGCCGAGTTCACCAACCCCGACTTTAAGGTCCAGACCAAAGAGCAGGAAGTCCCCGCCCTTGGCAAGCTTGAAGTCGAGCACGTGGGTCAGCCGCTTTGGGTGGCGGGCGAGTCTGCCGACATCGTTGCGCGGGTGACCAACCTTGACGTCGATGACGGAGAGACCATCGTGTCCTGGGCATGGGAGTACACCAAGACCCCCGAAAAGGCCGAAAGCTGGAAGAAGACTGGCGCCAAGAACTACGCCGACGGCGATTCGTGCACCCTTTACATCCCCGAGTGCACCGAGGCGCGCAAGCCGAACATGGCATGGCGTGCGACTGCGACCACCAATTTTGGGCGCACCGCCACCACCGAAGGCCAGAGCCTCGAGGTGCTGCAGGAGCTCAAGGTCGTTGCGGCCGACACTTACAAGTGGGTCGCCGACGCCGACGTGGAGCTGAAGGCAATAGCCAAGGGCCTGTCCACCGGCGAGACCATCCAGTCGGTCCAGTGGTACTACTCCAAGGACCAGACCACCTGGAAGAAGACCGGCGCGAAGTGGGAGATAACCGACAACGCTACCGCCACGACGCTCTCCGGCTTCACCGCCACGGAGGCCCGCAAGGCACCCATGGCTTGGAATGTGCGCGTAACGACTAGCAGCGGCCGCACCGCCACCAGCGAAAGCATCAGCTTGGTGAGCTAGACAGACCGCAAAGGCCGCATTCAGGCCCGACGCACTACGCAGGCCCCGGCAGTGCCCGGGGCCTGCGCTTTTATCAAGGCCCGTCGGCCCTTTCGGGACGCCTGAAGCTCGACATGAGCACGGACGTGCAGATTCGCCCTTTTCGATTCGAAACAGCTATTCGGGCATGTGTAGGGTGGCAAGCTCAAGAGCGCCACTTGATTTCCCGAGCAGGCCGTGGACCTTGGAGAACACGATGGCTTCGGTGCGGATGCGGCCTCCTGCGCGATGGGCCAGGCGTTCTTCCAGGGCGTGAACGAGTGACTGCATGGTCTGCTCGACCATGCCTTCTTCGGCGAGCAGGTCGATCACGGCGTCGGTCGTGAGGGCGTCCATGATCTGCGCAACGCAGCCTTGGCTTGCGCCGCAGCGTGCCGCGTGGGCGGCCAGCACTTCCACGCGGCAGTCGGCCACGCGCGAGTGCGTGTTCATGATGCCGCCCGCAACCTTGGCCATCTTTCCGATATGACCGACGATCAGCATGCTGCGGAAACCGAGCAATGCCGACGCGTCGATGGTGGCGCCTAGGTAGTTCGAGCACTGCACGGCTTTCTCTAGGGAAAGGTTCATGCCGCCTTCGGCGAAGTCGCGCCCATAGTTGCCGGGAACTACGAGCAGGTCATCCACGCCTGCTTCGCGCAGGACGTTGAGCTCTAATTCGATGGAGGCCACCAACGCGTCTTCGCTCATGGGCTTCACGATGCCGCTGGTGCCAAGCACCGAGATTCCGCCCTCGATGCCCAGCTTCGGGTTGAAAGTATGCGCCGCAAGCTCTATGCCGGCGGGGATGGATACGACGACATCCAGTCCGCCTGTGTACCCTGCCGAAGCGGCAGCGGCCATTGCCTGCTCGGCAATCATGGCGCGCGGGGTGGAGTTGATGGCAGCAGCGCCAACTGGCTGGTCGAGTCCTGCTTGCGTCACCCGCCCGACGCCCACGCCGCCATCGATCGAAACGCCTTCGCCTTCGCGCATCGACACGCGGGCAAACACCAGGGCGCCATCGGTTACGTCAGGGTCGTCGCCGGCGTCCTTGCGCACGGCGCATTCGGCCCATCCGTTGCCAGAGGAGTGCTCTTCGACGTCGATCGCCACGGCAATGCCCGCCGGGGTGTCTACCGAAACCGCTGGGACGAATTGCCCGGTGAGCAGCATTTCGGCAGCGGCACGTGTGGCAGCTGCAGCGCAGGTGCCGGTAGTATAGCCACAACGCAGGCGCTTGCCCCCCGAAGTTATGTAGCGGTCGAGTTGCTGCATCGCTCTAGACTGCTTGCTCCAGATAGCCCTGGATGGCCGCAAGCGTTTCGTCGATCAGTTCGTCGGTATGCGCAGTAGAGACGAACATGGCCTCGAACTGGGAAGGTGCCAGGTAGATTCCACGCTCCAGCATGAAGCGGAAGTAACGGGTGAACGCTTCGGTGTCGGCCGCCTTGGCGGATGCGTAGTCGTCCACCGGTCCCGGTGCGAAGAAGGTGCAGCCCAGCGATCCGACATGGTTGATGCAGCAGGGAGCTTGCGCGTCTGCAAGCAGTGTTTCGATGCCGCCGAACAGCCGCTTGCCCGCTTGCTCAAGGCGTTCGTAGTGTTCGGGGTGCTCGTGCAGCTCCCTCAGCTGTGCCAGGCCCGCCGTCATGGCAATCGGGTTGCCGGACAGTGTGCCCGCCTGGTACACCGGACCGACAGGCGCCATCTGCTCCATAACGTCGCGCCTGCCGCCGAAGGCGCCCACTGGCATGCCGCCGCCGATGATCTTGCCGTAGGTGACCAGGTCGGGCACCACGCTGAATCGTTGAGTCGCACCGCCGTAGGCAAGGCGGAACCCGCAGATGACTTCGTCGAATA
>JAFUCW010000201.1 GCA_017459485.1 Eggerthellaceae bacterium
CCAAGCACGCAGATGATCTGCTCCGCACCTGCAGCGCGGGCAGCGTCGACCACCCAGCGGATGAGCGGCTTGCCAAGCACTTCATGAACCACCTTCGGCCGTTCGGACTTCATGCGCGTGCCGGAACCGGCAGCTAAAATGATTGCGGTAGCACCTGCCATGACACCATTCTCCTTGTCAAACCCCATCGTCCTCATGATACTTAATAGAAGAGGGGATGGCATCGGCATATTGCACAGTTTTTGCCGCAAAGACCGTTGGGTCAAACTGTCCGTGGCGTGCTTCTTGCTCTCTGCACACTATGCTTCGCAAGCCCCTCCCTTATTCCGAAAGCGCGTTGCAAAGGGCATCGAGCAACGTGATCGCATAATGCTGAGCAGAACGCCCCTCGCCGGCATCTTCCCACTGAACGCCTGGCAGCCGCACGGCAATGCGACGCGGCTTTCCCGTCGAAGCGGCTATTGCCGATCGAAGGCGGAGCGCGAACGACTCATCTTCGTCGAACGCAACGAGCGGACCCTGCTTTTCCGCTCCGCTGCCCGGCAACACGATATGCACCAGCAGCATCTCTTCCCCGGGTGCCACAAGAAGCGAATCGGCGCTCAAGATCTTGGACGTAGGGCTGGTCGCCAGGGCAAGGTTGGAAATGCGTGCCGCCACGGAGCGGGTGAACTCGTTCGTTCCGAACAGGCACAACGCGTTTTGCTCGAGCACGTCTGCAGCACGCGCGAATCCCATATGGGCCGTCTGCGGCGCATGCTTGCCGTCCCACGAATGATGCAGGTTGCGAATGGCGCGGTAGGTGAAGGCGCCCGCGATGCCGTCGGTGGGAAGGCCCATGTTGGTTTGGAACTTGCGCACCGCCGCTTCGGTCGTGGCGCCGAAGATGCCGTCTCCGTCGCCGCAAGGAAACCCGAGCGCCCCAAGCGCATTTTGAAGCTGAAGCACGTCGTTGCCATGGAAGTAGGGCATGCGCAAAAACAGCGTACGGTCGCCCATGACGAACGTGGCGTCAAGCAGCGCAGCCCACACCTCGTCGTCCACTTCGCCTTTCGGCTCCACCCGATGCGCTTTGCAAAAAGCCTCGACTGCCCCTATGGTGGCATCGTCGAAGGTGCCGCTCACCTGGCTTTCTCCAAGGAAGCCAAGCGAAGCGAGCTTGCGTTGCACGTCTTCGACCGCAGCGCCGGTGTCGGTTTTGCGAATGGTATCCATGCGCCTAATGGTATCAAACTATTCACGCTGCGACGCGACAAGAACGCAGCCTCGACAACCTTAACCCAGACTTGGACAGGAGCGGACAATGCTTTGGCGCAACGTGCTCCACCCAAAAGGGCGCCAACGCTTCGGATTGCGCTATCCTAGCCTGCGCACGAACCAGTCCCCCATCGAGATGAGCATGTCAAGCGAAGGAGACGGGTCGATCGTGTCGATAAGGCGATTCTGGGCAATACTGGTAAGGGTCTGGGCGTGGCTGCGGGCATATTCGATGCTGCCCGACTCTTGCATGATGTCGACCGCCTCGTCCAAAATGGCGCGGTCCTTCTCTTTCGAAGAAAGGATCTCCACCAGGCGTTTGCGTTGGGGCGAGTGCTGCAGGGCATGCACTACCACCAGCGTGCGCTTGCCTTCGGTGATGTCGCTGCGGAAATCCTTTTTCGTGGACTCTTCCGTACCAATCAGGTTGAGCAGGTCGTCTTGGATCTGGAACGCCAAGCCCGTGTCGCGCCCATAGGTGCGCAGCGCTTCCACCTGAACTTCCGTCCCGCCGCCGATGATCGCGCCGATTGCCAATGGCACCGCACCGGAATAATGGGCGGTCTTGTGAGTCGCCATGATCAGGTAGTCTTCCGGCGTCACATCGTAGCGCCCATCGCGCGCCCAGCCGATGTCGAGCGCCTGGCCTTCGATGGTGCGCCGCGTCATGTCGATAAGCTCGGTGACCACGCGCACCTTGGTTGCGTCGTCAAGCGCGCTGTCGTGCATGACAGTTCCGTTGACCAGCGAAAGACCAAGGTCTCCCATGTTGATGGCAAGCCCCAGACCTTCGGTCAAGTGAATGCAGGGCTCGCCCCGGCGCAGCTCCGCTTCGTCGGCAATGTCGTCGTGGATAAGGGCCGCCGTGTGGAAATGTTCGATTGCCGCCGCAGCCGAAGTGGCACGCACCGGGTCCCCCCCCACCGCCAGGCACGCAGCGAAACAGATGAGCGGCCGATGGCGCTTCCCACCGTTTTGACTGTACGAACGCAATGGGTCGTAGAGATAGCGCTCCATGTCCGCATGCGACCCGCGCGGAATGTAGGTGTTGACCAAGTCGCCCACCTGATCGGCGTAAAGGTCAAGGTACTCTTCGAACGTCGACGGCAGGTGATCCGCCGAATCCATTATCTGGCGAATGTTGCGCGTGAAAGGCTCTGGTGTCATGCCCCCTCCTTATCTTGACCCATTATGACATATTGACGCACGCACGCTGCGGCCAAGGACAAGACAAGCGAAAACCAAGGGGGCAGAAGAACGTGCAGATGACACGCGCGGTCGCGCTCCCGTACCCTCGACAAGCAATCGCGATTTGGTGCTACACGCGCGCACCTCTTAATCGTGCACACCTTTCAAAGTAACGGGTATGCCGCACACCATACGCACTACGCGATCGGCGCGATCGGACAGGCGGTTGACCGTGCGACCGACCAATTCGCGCCACTCCCGCTCGCCCTTGTCCAGGGGAACCACGCCGCTGCCCACCTCGATGCAGGCAACAACCTCTTTGGCGCAAAGAAGCTCGAACCTGTCGTCTGACAAGGGGCCTTCGCGCAGCAGTTCCTCCAACCCCACGAGCACGGGAGCAGTGCCCAGAACGCCTTCATCGACGCTGCCACCATCGAATCCCAACTGCTCGACATACGTGCGCTTTCCGCTTGCTATGCCGCCCACGATCAAGATCACGCGTACCCCTTCCTTGCGTTCAACGCCCTAAGCTCCAGGCAAAAACGCCGCGACCACCACTATCGTAATCAGCATGGCTAGCTCGGCCACCTGCAAGAAGAATCCCGCGATGTCGCCGTTCATGCCGCCGAATTGGCTGTCGGCAAACACCTTCACGCAGCCCAGCACCACCACTGCGACGACCACCATAACAATGCCCACGACCGCATCCTGCCAAGCAAGCAGCGCTATCACGCACACGAACAAAACGACCAGCACCGTGCGCACCACGCCAGCTTTCGGAGTCGATCGTTCCGCGGAAAACATGCCCTCGTCGCTCGGAGCGGCGAACGTGACCGTAGCGAACCCGCTGAGCGTCCTGCTGATGACGGGGACACAGGCAAGGGCGAACACGTGCCCAGGCGCGACCTCGCTTGCGAATGCGAAGTAAGCAAGAAGGTAGCATCCCACCCCGATGATGGCGAATGCGCCCGTATGGGGGTCGCGCAAGATCTCGCGTTTGCGCGCCGGCTCCGCATGACTTGTCTGCGCATCGATCACGTCGGCGAACCCATCCATGTGGATGCCGCCCGAAACGATGAGGGGAATAAGCGTCAACCCACCCGCGTAAAGAACCGTGTGGAAGCCCAGTGCGCCGCATGCCCACGACCACAGCCACACCAGCGCACCGATGATAACGCCGACCAGAGGAAAAGCAGCCATCATGTAGCGCATGTTCGCTTCGTCCCATTGCACTTGGGGCATGGGTATGCTTGAAAAGCATGAAAGCGCAATGGCTATGGAGCGCACAACGTTCACGGAAGTCTCCTTAAAGCGAATAACGTACCTGGGCACAAGCGGTCATCGAAGCGTGCCTTTCGCTGCGTAGGGCACGCCGGCGACCACCTCGACCACCATGTCGCTGCGCGCGGCAATCCTGCAGCACAGCGATCCGACCAGGCGCACCCACGTGCCGTTTTCGTCGGTAAAAAACACGCCGTCGCTGCCCACCTCGTTGCCGACGACCACCACATGGGCGTAGGCGCCTGCAAGCTGGGCGAACTCGGCGTCAAGTCGGTCGAGCACCATGCCTGCATCTGCCACGCTCCCGTCCGCTCCGAACAACGCGTTCGAAACCAGATTGCCTACGTCGTCGAGCAAAAGCACTCCGCTCGCTGCCTGCGGGGTCGGAGCCTCTCCAAGCAGCGTCCCCGTTCGCTCGATAGTGGCGAAATGGCCCCCTGCACGCTGGGCGCGATGCCTGTCGATGCGCGTTTGCGCCTCCTCGCCGCCAGGTGCCATCGTGGCCAAGTACGTGCGCACGGGCGACAGGTCGCACGCCAGCTGCTCCGCATACGCGCTTTTGCCGCTTGCCGCACCACCTGTCACCAAAGCAATCACTGCGCTGGTTCCCCCAGAGGGGCGTCCGCTTCCGAAGTCGCGGCCACATCCGCACCCTGACCGGCAAGCTCGGGGCGGCGGGCAAGGTCTACCAGCATCCTGAAACGCTCTTTCACCAAAGCCGCGCCGCCGTCTCCTTCGTGGAGCAGCGTGCAGCCCGTGCAGTCCTTCACGCCTTTCTTGTTGTAACGGAAGTTGCCACCACAGCGGGGCCCCAAAGCATAAAGCGGGCAGTAGCAGAAAAGGCAGTTGAAGGCGCGGGGGTCCACCCCTTCATGGCAGGGGAAATGCTCGCATGCACGGTTCTGGAAAAACGTCGTTCCATTTTCGTATGCTTGCTTGGCGTCCTCCATGGGCCTCTGGTCCCTCTCGTCCATGCAGATTGCGCCCGTATAGCAGCACAACGTGCAATCCACCGACTTCGTCTAAGCTGATCGTGTTTACCGTTGCCGTTCATTGTACACTCTCGTATCGAAGAGCAAAGGGGCATCTTGCTTTTGCTTCTTCCTCTTGCATTCGCAGCCTTGGCCGTTTCGCCAGGGCTGCTGCCGGCGCCCATGAGGCAAGGGGACAAGCGTGAAGATCGCGGACGACTACCTGAAAGGCGTGCTCGAAGGAACGAAGACTCTGCTCGTCGACGGAGCCATGGGCACGACGCTGCAGGCCAAGGGCCTTGCCGTTCCCGGACAACTGGCGGACCTGCTGTGCCTTAGCGATCCCGAGAGCATCACCGACATCCACCGCGCCTACGTCGAAGCGGGCGCGCACGTTGCAACAACCAACACGTGCAACGCCACCCGCAGCACGCTCGACAAGACCGGGGCGGACGCCACCGTCGCGGAAATCTACGCAGCAGCCGTTGCATGCGCACGCGCTGCGCAGCCGCGCTACGTTGCCGCAGACATCGGTTCGACTGGGCAAATGCTCGAGCCTTATGGAAACCTGGAGCACGAAGATGCCTACGAGCTGTTCGCCGAGCAGGCGCGCGCCGCCCAAGACGCACGCGCAGACTTCATCCTGATAGAGACGATTCCCGACGTGACCGAAGCAGAGATTGCCATCCGCGCCGCCAAGGAGAACGCGGACCTGCCTGTATTCGCGTCCATGACCTTCGAAGAGAACGGACGCACGCTCATGGGCGAAGACGTGGAAACCGCCACCCGGCGCATGGAGGCGGCCGGCGCCGACGTGGTCGGGATCAACTGCTCCCATGGGCCACAGACCCTGCGTGCGCAAGTCGCAACGATGATCGAAGCGGCCACGAAACCGGTGCTCGCACAGCCCAACGCCGGCCTGCCAGCGCTCGTGGACGGCCAGGTCGTCTACCGCATGGGCGCTGCGGAGTTCGCGAACGCCGTCAAGGCCATCCTCAACGACGGCGCAACCGTGATCGGGAGCTGCTGCGGGTCCACACCCGAATTCACAGCAGAGCTGGCAAAGCTGCTCTAACGAACGTCAGCCTGCAATGCCTCCCGCAAACGGCCGTCGGCGCAAGCCTGAACGACAGCTGCTGTTCACTTTGGACAAGCTGCCGTTGGCACAAGTGTTGTATTTGTACAAGAACCACGCTCTGCATTGCGGTATCCTGTTCCATAGCGTGTACGCAATTGCGGCCGTACACCCATAACCGACTCGTCACGCAAGGGGAACATGCATGATAGGAATCGGGATAGATACAGGCGGCACCTACACCGACGCCGTCGTCGTGGACACAGACGCCACTCAGGTCCTTGCGAAAGCCAAAGCGCTTACCACCAAGCGGGACCTTTCCGTCGGCATCGGCAACGCCCTTGACGCGCTTCCGGCGCAAGCGCGCGCCAAAGCGGAGCGCGTGTCGCTTTCGACCACGCTTGCCACCAACGCCTGCGTCGAAGGCAAGGGAGGCCGTGCCAAGCTGGTCATCGTGGGCACGTCCGAAGCCGTCTTGCACCGCGTTCAGGCGGACAAGAAATACGGCATCCCCTTCGCCGACGTGCTGCCGTTGGACTTCGGCGGTAGCTACGACGGCAAAGAGGCGCCCGAAATCGACTGGGAAGCCGTATGCACGCTACATGCAAAGTTCTTCGAAGACGCCGACTCGTTCGGCATCACCGGGCTCTATGCCCTGAACAACGGCGCTTCCGTCGAAAAGCAAGGTGCCGACTTCCTGGAACAGAAGTATGGCAAACTGGTAGTAAAGGCCACCGACGTTGCTGCGTCGATCAACGTGATGGAGCGCGGCGCCACGGCGCTGCTCAACGCGCGCTTGGTGCCGGTCATCCAGGAGTTTCTTGATGCAATCCGCTCCGCTCTCGAGCAGCGTGGCATGGGAAGCGTGCCTGTTTCGGTGGTACGCAGCGACGGCTCGCTCATGTCCGAAGAACTCGCCCGTCTGCGGCCGGTGGAAACCATCCTTTCCGGACCGGCTGCGTCGGTGCGCGGCGCGCAGGCCCTTTCTCCCGCGACGGAGAGCCTGGTGGTCGACATCGGAGGCACCACGTCCGACATTTCCGTGTTCCACGAAGGCGAGCCCGTGCGCACCGAGCACATCCGCATTGGCGGCTGGCAGACACAAGTGGGCGGCGTTGCCATTGACACCATTGGACTTGGCGGCGACACGGCAGTGCGCTACACGCATGGAGGCAAACTGGAACTCTCTTCGCGCAAAGTCATGCCCCTCTGCATTGCTGCAACGTACTGGGACAACATCGTCCCTTCGCTCGAGCAGTATCTGGCCGACGTGTACGCGAACTACTACAGCAAGTACGAGCTGTACTACCTCACACGCAAGGTGGAAGATGCCAGCCGCTACACCTTGCCCGAGCAGCAGCTTCTCGATCTGCTTGCAAACGGCCCCTTGCCCATCTACGACTCGCGCACCAACATTCCAGGGCTGGACGTTAGGCGTTTGGAAAGCGAAGGGGTGATCATGCGTTGTGGCATGACGTCCACCGACGCGATGCATATCCTGGGCGACTTCGACACGTTCGATGCACGTGCCTCCGAACTGGGAGCGCGCTGCCTGCTGAAGTCCTACCGCGGGACCGATGCCGCTCACGACGACGAACAGGTGAAACTGCTTGCCGAAGAAATCTATGGCCTTGCCCAAAAGCGGCTGTACGACCAGGCAGGCGGTGTCTTGATTGCGGACCGCTATTGGCAGGGCGCCGACACCACCTTCGACGACCAACTCCAGAAGATCTTCGATGCGAACTGGGCGGTACATACACACGACGTGGAGCATTTCGCGCTTGCTCCGCGCACCGACGCCATCCTGATCGGCATTGGTGCGCCCACCCACGTGCTCCTACCCGAAGCGGCCCGCGCATTAGGTGCAGCCTGCATGATCCCGGAGCACGCGGAAGTGGCAAACGCAGTCGGCGCCATCTGCTCTAAGGTGATCGTCGACGAAAAGGTGCGTGTGGTGCCCGATCGCGGTGACTACGGCTTCGTGAACGGCTACCACGTGTATAGCTCGGACAAGAACCTCTACTTCCCCACCGAAGACAACGAAGGTGCTTGGCAGCAGGCAATGGACGCTGCACGCGAAGCCGTTGAACGCGTCGCGCTGGAAGAAGCGAAGCGGCGCGGTGTCGTCGGCGAACCAGAATGCATCATGTCCGAAAGCAACCTGGATGCCACCGGTGCCGCCGACAACCAGACCATCACGCTCGAATGGACCCTCACCGGACACGTGGAAGCCTGACGCGCCGGGACACAGCGCCCCCGAAAAGCCCCGCATCATCGAAAGGCGCCTGCAAGAGACGCCTTTCGATGCAAAACGGGACCAGGCTTTGCGCCTGCCATGAGCGCACCGAGCGCCACTGCAAACCATCTCTTACCACCTGTAATCTTCATCTTCCTTCTCCTTCTGTCTCGGACTTGTTATCTCGCATCCCAGTGCGCGCCCTACCCTTCTTGCCAGATTCCCTCTATGTGTTTCCTCTTCGCACCTTTGTGGATATTTGTGAACTTGTTCACTGTTTGTGTGATGAACGAATGAAA
>JAFUCW010000202.1 GCA_017459485.1 Eggerthellaceae bacterium
ACTCCGCGCATCCGAAATCCGGTTTCGTGCATGAAATAGCCACTTTGAGGCGAATCGGATAGGATGGGCACGTCTTCTGGTGAGCGTTTGCCCAGGTCAGTTTTTCTTGCAATGGCCATTCGCGGCTCGCGGGCGCCTCAAAGTGGCTTTTGTATGCACGAAACGCCATTTTTGTTGCGCGCGGTCCTGCTTTCGTCATTCTGCGAGCTCTGCAACCTTCGCAACCTTCGCTTCCAGGTAGTCGACGACGGCCTCGGCGGCGTTTCCCTGGTTGCACCAGCACTCGCGGCGTGCGCGGTCGCGCCCCGCCTGGAGGGTGGTGTCGTCCAGGCACTCTTCTACCAGCTCCTGCAGTTTTCCGGCATCGGTGGCGGTGCCTTCGGAAAGTTGCTTGCCAATGCGCGGCAGCACCGAAAACGTCCATGGTTGCTCGTCGAGCCAGCAGGCGTCGTAAGGCGCTGTGTCGTAGGCGGGTTCGGTGTAGATGACCGGTTTGTCGAAAACCAGCGCGAAGTCGAATATCACGCCCGAAAAGTCGGAAATCAGGATGTCGGCCCGCCGCAGCACGTCGAAGTTGTCCACGTCGCGGTCCCACTCCAGAGTCTCGCTTTCCGGGTAAGCAGCCATCAGGCGCTCCATCAGCTCTGCTTCCGACTTGAACGACTGCGGATGCGGTCGTACGATCACCTGGTAGCCCGCTTCCAGCAGCCCGTCGATGATCGCGCCGCCATACAAGCTGAACAGCGCGCTTGCACCCCACGAAGGCGCAACGAGCACGCAGGCGGCGCTTGGGGTGTCGGCAGGGCTATCGGCTGCATCGCCGGCAGGTTGGTTCGTCTCTGTATCGCTGGCACGCTCCGCCGCGCCTGCGGGCTGCTCAAGCGCGTCCTTGTCGGCGCGTTCTGCCTGCTCCGTCTCGCCTTCGGCTGCCTCTTCCAGGCGCTTGGACAAGGCGTCCATGTAGGTCAGCCCCACCAGGGCGGTCTCCTTGGCAGGAAGGTTGCGCAAGGCCTCCAGCTGGCGGATCTGCTCTTCCTGGAACCGCCCCGAAAGCAGCACCGCGTCGTAGAAGTCCAACCCGAACATGCGATACATGGTCACGTCGCTTGCCGCGTGAAGGACGTGGGCGTACCACTTCGCGTCGCGCGACCGCTTCCATTGGTAGACGTCCAGGCCAGGGGTGGTGGAAAGCACGACAGACGCGGAAAGCATGTTCATGCGCGCGAACGCCTTGTTGCCTTCTCCGGCGAACTCGCACTTCACGTGCTCGTAGGTGCGGTTGAGCGCAGGGTCGTCGGCAGAGGCGGTCAGGAAGAGCGCATCCGTGCCGCGCCGCTCCAGTTCGTCGCAGATGGGCTCGAAGACGTTCCAGTATTGCTTGCCGTCCGAGAAGATGGCTATTTCGTGGGCTGCGGCATCCTTTTCCGCGCGTCCTCCGCTTGCGATGAACCTCAGCTTGACAAGCGCACTGCGCAGCGCGTAGATGCCGGCGCTTGCCAGGCCGATGGCCACCGTGAACAGCATGCTGCCCGTGCCGGGGTCTATGTAGAGGAGGCTGTACGCCATTGCGGTCATGTGCGCCTTTCTAGTACGTGCCCAGGTATTCCCAGTTTTTGCGCACGCGCACGTCGTCGCGCACGGAGTACCACAGGCCCGCTCCGAACGTCTTGTCGGTCGATCCTTCCACGTCCCAGTAAGGGTAGTAGAGGATGCGCTGTTCGGGTTCGTCCTTGTAGGAGCTGTCTATACGGCCTCCTGTGAAGGGGTTGACCGGGTGTTCCACCACGTCTTTGAGCGCCATCACCGGCGTGTCGGCGTTGGTCATGAAGCTTTCGTCGACGGTGAACCCTTGTGCACCGAAGTCCTTGACCATGAACAAACAGTTGAAAACAAGCAGGTCAAGGTCCCAATGCTCGTGGTCCACCACCGAAACAGCGTCGATGGTCATGTCCGGTTCCGTCCATAGCTGCCGCGAATGGTCGGAACAGATGATCACGCGCGTGTTGTCCCATACGCCCTGTTCGCGCAGGTAATCGAACCATTCGCCAAGCGCAAGGAGCGACGCCATGTTCACCTCGTAGTGCAACAGCCGGGAATACTCGCGGTCGCCCGATTCCTCGGGGAACTCGATTGCCCCGCCCGCGCCGTCGGTGCGGACGCGGTGCTCTTCGTCGTAGACGGTGTTGTCGGTCCACAGGGCCGGTTCGTAGGACGGCTCGACCAAGATCATGGGCTGGTGTGCGGAATCGTTGGTCATCAGGAAGTACTGGCCCTGGTCGTCGTCGACGATATCGGTAATCTGGGGCATGCTCTTGAGCACCCCGTAAGCGCGCGTGAAGTACATGTCCACGCCCACGCCCACATGCGCGTCGTTGCGCAGCTGCTTGACGAGCATCTCTGCCGTCACTTCCCGGTCAGCGTCCGTTCCGTTGCCGGAAAGCGCATTGGCGGCAGACAGCGCGGTTGCGGAGTTGTACGTGCCGGAGCTGTAGATAAGGGGCTGGAGCACTACCGGGGCCGTCTTGAACAGGCCATGGCAGAAAAACGTCCGTGCGGGGTCGGATTGGGTGCCCCCGCCGCCGTGCACGCCTTTGGTCAGCGACTCGTTGTCGGTGAACGAGCCGTCCATGGTGATGTATGCCTTCGTGTTGGGAATGTCGTCGAAGACGGAAAGGTCGGGGGTCCATTGGTAGTTCGCGTAGCTGGGGTCGAACAGGGTCACTCCGAACCCATGGTCGGAGAAAATCTTCGGCAGCACCTGTAGGCTTTCGTTGTGCTTGTCGCGCAAAAGCTCGCTGCTGCGCTCGTTGAGCTGCTCGGGGCGGTACTCGCTGCCGCCGAACAGCGCGGGAATGCCGGTGTTGGTGAACGCGCCATACGAAACGGTGTTGGGGTAGTAGGTGAACCCGTCGAGTTTCTCTTTCAGGTCTGGACGCTCGTGCATTAGGTAGGGC
>JAFUCW010000203.1 GCA_017459485.1 Eggerthellaceae bacterium
CCCCTTGAATACAACCGGTCTGCGCGCGAGTTCGACCCTGCGCTGCTCGATCGCATCAAGCGCATCGACGTGGAACCGGAGCTTTCCGTGTGGCAGGACTATGCGCGTGCCTGCGGCGTTCATCCTGCAATCACGACCTTCCTTGACGCGAAACCTGGGTCCTTCTACCAAGTACGTGCAGGCGTAACGGGACCGCGCCTGGTCACGGCACGCGGATGGGAGGACCTCTCCCGCATGATTTCCGCATACGAATGCGAAGGACTAGAGGTGGACGCAGAACTTGTGGGCCAATACGTGCAAGATGACACGATATCCCATGAGTTTTTCTCCTATTACCAGCTATTTCGCAAGTACGAAGACGACTACCGCGTCGCGTCCATCCTTGAGGGGCAGGCTGACGATGGCCTTGTCGGACGTGCCGAAGAAGCGCCTTTCGACGAGCGCGTCGCCGTCGTTGGGTTGCTGCTCGATGCTGTTTTGGAGCGCGTGCATGCACAAGCGGGCAAAGCAGAAGCCCTCGAACTGGCCCACAAGGATCTGGCAAGCGTGCTTGGTCGCGATACAGACACGCTTGCAGACGCGCTGTCCGTGCGCATGAACAGCGTGCGCACCTCGCCCGATGTCGGAAAACGCATGGATGAAGCCGCAGGCGACCATGCGCAGGTGAAGGCATTGCGACTAGAGGCGCTCAGCCGCGTTTCCGGTGCAGTTGCTGAAGCACCCGCTGGTGCGCAGGCCGATGCGGCCAAAGCATGTTTCAATACACTTGTAGACGAACATGCTCTGCAGAAGCAGTCTGCCATGGATGCGCTTGACAACGCGTTTCGTTTTCTTGACGCCGCCTTCGGAGAGCAATCGCAAGAGGCGCTCATCATGGTGACCAGGCTTTCTGCCGACCCTGTGCTTGTACGAACCGTCGCGCAGCATGGGAGCGGAGAGTTCTTAAAGCACAACAAAAGTCTTCTGCTCTCCGAACGCAACGTGGAACTTCTTCAACAAATAGAAGCACTTGACGATTCCCTGCAAGACACGGCGGATCATGCGGAACAGGAGGGATAACGCATGGGCGTTTTGATTGATGGCTTCCTGTTCGAGCCGGGCAACGGCGGATGGAACCTGGTTGGCTGCGAAGACGCGGGGCGCCATGTGGTCGTGCCAAGCCATGCGGATGGTCAGCCTGTCGTGCTTGTAGCTGTCCGTGCATTCGAGGGCAATGCGACCATCGAGTCACTCGAAGTGCCTGACACCGTCACCTTCATTGGCAATCAGGCGTTCGAAGGTTGTGCTTCGCTGCGTCGTGCTGTCTTGCATGCTTCTGTCTCCATGCTCAACTTCGGTACATTCCAGAATTGCACTTCGCTTGAAGAGGTCGTTCTTCCTCCGTTGCTTGCGACCATAGGAGACGGGGTTTTTCATGGGTGCACTTCGCTTGCATCCATTGACATCCCGAACGGCGTTACTACCATTGGAGACCGCGCGTTTGCGGGCTGCACGTCGCTTACCACGGTGGTGCTCCCGCCTTCGGTAACAACTGTGATGCGCGGCGCCTTTCGCGACTGCAGCAGCCTTTCTACGGTTGTTCTGCCGGAGACAATCCTTGCACTAGGACCCCGCGGGTTCCAAGAATGTCCCATGCTTTCGCATGTCGCCATTGAAGGAGACAACATCCAAGGCGTGGTAGAGGCGTTCCTCAACAACCATTCAATGGGATATTTGGTGACCGACGACGTGCTTGCGCTCGGACGCATGAGCTTCGAGGACGGGCGCAAGCTCTTGTACTCCAAAGACGTGAACGAGCAACTGTTTGGCGCGCGCATTGCTGCGCGGTTCCCCGAACGGCTCAACTCCATCCCCTCCAAGCAGAAAATGGCACGCACGCTTGCCGAAGCAGGCTGCACCGAAGAGCTGCGTGTGCTCGAGCAGGCTGGAGGATTCCTTGTAGAGAAGTGCGTGCGTGACTGCATCGAGCTTTCCACGGCAGCAGGCCACGTCGAAACCACCGCCTATTTGCTCGACGTTCTTTCATCCCTGACCAGCTCCGCTTCTGCAGACACAGCCGACCGACTCAAGTTCTAATCGGAAGAAATATCACTCAGGTTGCAGAATGGTGGCTAAAGCTACCAGACTATGACAATAGTCCATTGAAGTGCTACTCGAGTTCCCATACTGTGTACATAGCTACCCTGTTGGCACGAAGAAGGGAACATTATGTCGCACACTGCTCCTGTACCCATGCCCAGCCAGTCGAAGCAGGAAAAAGCACGCCAGAGCAAAACGGTGCTTGTCGCTTCGGTAATAATAGTGGTGGCCTTCTGCCTTTGCGGGGCGCTTTTCCCCGAAGGCACTGCCGATGCAGTCGCCGCCGTCAACAGCTTCCTCACGCACGAAGTCGGATGGCTAAGCAGCTGGACCATCTTCTACTGGGGATGGTGGATTGCATGGGCAACGTTTTGCGGACAGTTCTTCGCGCGCCTGTCGAAGAGCCCGTCCTGCCTCGCACCCTCTAGTGCAAATAGGCGCAGTCCGCATATTCTCGTGCGTCATCCGGCGCCACGAAGCGGCTCTGCCACGGAAAGCCCCTCGACCTACTGCGCTTGTTCCCTAGTACAGATTGACCACGTGAATCCCAGCGTTGGCAAGTCCATGCTCTTCGATTGCCGCCTCCAGGTCCCCACGCTGATCGACAGGAGCCGACCACGACATGCCGCATCCCGCATCTACTTCGCTGGGAACAGGGATTACGCGCCCGGGAATGCCGTATAGCTTGGAGGCCGACTCGAATGCCATGGCGTCCGACATGGTGTCAAACGCCACAACCGCATGGGGTGATTTCTGACGAAGGGGAGTCAACTGATTCCTTCCGTTGTTTCCAACACTTCATGTTGTCCCAAATGGAAGTATCCCCATTTGGGACGTTTGATACATCTACGCTACCTCGGCGACGATTTCGGCTATGGCGCGAATGCCTTCGTCGACCTCCTCTTCGGTGTTGAGGTATCCGAAGCTGAAGCGCACTGCTCCAGGGCCTTCGGTGCCTAGCGCCTTGTGCATAAGAGGTGCGCAATGGGCACCGGCACGTGTGCAAATGCCGTATTCGGCGTTGAGCAGATCGGACACAGCACCCGAATCCACGTCTCCAATGTTGAGCGCGACAATGCCCGTACGGTCGACGTCCGCATGCCCGCCGTAGATCCTCACACCCGGAAGGTCGCGTACGCCCGTTTCGAAACGGTCGGATAGGGCAAGCGTGTGCCTGTGAATAGCCTCCACGCCCACTCCTTCGATGAAGGCCACGCCCGCAGCAAGACCTGCGATACCGTGGCCGTTCAACGTTCCCGCTTCCAGATGTTCCGGGTAGAAGTCCGGATGACGGCGGTCGTAGCTGTGCGTGCCAGACCCGCCTTCCTTAAACGCAGGCAGGTCGACACCCTCTCCCAGGCACAAACCACCCGTACCCTGAGGGCCGAACAGGCTTTTGTGGCCGGTGAAGCACAGGACATCCACGCCCAGCTCTACCATGTTGGTGGGCACGCTTCCCGCCGTTTGCGCAGCGTCGAGCACGAAAAGCGCACCGTGGTCGTGCGCGATGGCTGCCATGCGCGCAATGTCGTAGACGTCTCCCGTCAGGTTGGAGGCGTGCGTAGCCACCACAGCTTTCGTGTTCGGCCTGAACAGGGCCTCAAAGGCAGCATAGTCGATCGAAGCGTCAGGCGCTACCGGCAAAACGTCCAGCTGCACCCCTTCTTCGTCGACCTTGCGATACAGCGGACGCAGCACCGAGTTGTGCGAGGCAGCCGTGGTAATGGCATGGTCTCCCGCATGCAGCAGTCCCGCAATAGCGCAGTTGAGCGCCTCGGTCACGTTTAATGCAAAGCAGACGTGCTTTGGGTCGGGCGCTCCGAGCAAATGCGCAATGGCCGCTCGCGCATTATATATAGCCATGCCGGACGCCAGCGAAGCTTCGTGCACGCCGCGTCCAGCGCCGCCGAATTCGTTGATTGCAGCTGCCACCGCCTGCGCCACCGAAGGCGGCTTGAGCATAGTGGTGGCAGCGTTGTCGAAATAAATCATTAGGGCCTAACGACCACACCTGCCTGGAGCTGCTTTTCCAGGATGACGTACATGTTGGTCACCTCGCCTACGGCAAGCTTGTCTTCCTTGTCGTAGAACTTCAGGCAATTGCCGCAGCTCATGACCTCAACGCCGGCATCGACAAGCCTCTGTATGTCTTCCAGGCATTCAGACCCTTCGCATGTCAGATGCACGCCGCCGTTGTAGAACAGCACCGTGTCGGGCAGCGCGTCTTGCTGGGTAAGCGCGAAAATGCACGCTTTCATTAGGTTGCCGCCAAGCGTGTCGTCGCCGTTGCCCATCTTGTCGGAACTAATGACCACTACGCGGGTCCCGCCTGTACCGGCAGGCACATCGGCCGCCTGCACGGAGTTCGCGTCTTTGGTCACACGCACGGCAAACGTGCCGTCGCCGCGGTCGGTCACTTCCGAAGTGCACTTGAGCGTCTTAGCAAGATTTTCCAAGTTATGCACGGCTGTCTGATTGTCCACCAGCGTCTCCACTGCGCCCTCTTCGAACGTTGAAAGCGCCTGCTTCGTACGCACCACGGGAATCGGGCATTCCTGTCCCAAAGCGTCAACGGTCATTTCCATTTTGCATCCACCTCTTTCTTTCCAGATGCTTGCCCACTATTGTATAAGGGATTGCTCCCTTAAGCGACACCGCCGCCTTATGCAGAAGGGTCATGTTGTGAATGCCGCAATGCCATCACTGCAGAATCGAGGGCTTTGCAGCAAGCGCTTCCAGGCAGAATTGGCAAAGCGCATGTACTAATTCAATGTAGCACAGCGACATTGCGCCCGCAAGAAACACTATGCGACCGAAACGGTCAGCCAGGGAAGCACGAGATGGGAATTGTAGCGGCACGACCCGCCCACCGACGACACGTAATACGTCCCTGGCGCGTCAAAGCCTACCGAAACGGCGCCATCTTCGTCGGTCTCCATTCCTTCGATGGGAGCAAGCTCTTTCGTCGCAGGATCGACCAGCACCAGCTGGGCCTCGCTCACTTCGGAAAGAAGTCGCTGCTCTGCACGGTCGCTACGCTTGAGCGGGCCGCCAAATCCGAACATAAAGCCTTCGAGCACAAGCGGCACCTTCTCTCCTGGAGCCGCCTTCAGTTCGTTTATACGCTTGCCGTCTTGCAAGAAGTACGTGTAGTAATCCATGCCGAAACTGTCTTGGAAAGCAAACACTTCGACCATGTCCCCGTCGACAATGTGCGCCTTGTCGAACGGCAAGCCTTTGTATCCTCGTGCCGAGTACCCGCTTTCCATGTCGTACGCATAAAAGCCATTGATTGTGAAGCCGGAGAAGAACGCCTTCTTGCCTAATGCGCGACCAAGCCAGTGCTTTGCCTGCATCTCCAGATAGTCTCCGCAGGTCTCGGGGGTAAACGCGTCTCCCAGCAGCATTTTATGCGCCTCGATTACTGCATCGAGCGCTACAGGCACCCCGTCGGGGTCTGCTTCGTCTATCAGACCAAAACGTGCTGCCTCACCTGCAAATACGGTCATCTCCGTAGTGGGGAGCAGAATATATTCGCCGTCGATCTGGATGGAAAAACGTATGCTAACGCTTTCTGCCAACGTAGCACCTTTCTATTCTTGGGAATCCCTGGGTGCTGTTCCACTCACTCAGGGCCAACGCAGCCATTATGGCACATTCTTTCCCCCGCAACTAGTAGATACAACTACAAATAACGTGTCTGTGCAGTAACGAAGCACTCGCGCACGCACTCGATACGCGCAAATCGCAGCAGAAGCAAGCTGTCATTGCGCTTCTTCGGGCTCCCGCACGATCACCGGCAACCATGGAAGCGAGAGCTATGGCCAATGTCGCCGTATTCACTTTCGGAATCGTCGGCGTACTGCCCGTTAGTCACGATACGTGTATAGGCTCCTGGATAACCGGGTATCGTGCAAAAGATGCCGTCATCGCTATATCAAGAAAGATGCGGCAGGATTGTTCGGTAAAAAGGTCGCCGTAGATGAATTCGTGAGGCCGGGTCAACTCGTCAAGCATGGTGGGTGCCCGATGCAGCGCTATGCCGTCGACACAACCGTACCACTCCGCCGATTCTGCGCGGACGTCCACTGGATACCGTGGAGCAAAAACGTCGCGCCCCACGAATCGCACCTCTCGATACGCGCGAGACATAATTCGCTCAACGTCTGCGCCGAAGCGCAAAACCCCTTCGGCGCAGACGAATCCTGGGTCAGCGACCTTGTTTTGTGCATGCGCACGAAAGGTGCGCATGACTCGTTAGATTAGGCAACCTTTTCTGCGCCCGCCTGGGTAAAGCGGTAGTTCACATACGACTCTTTGCCGTCGGCTTCGTAATAGTAAATGGTTGCGCCACCGGGGGAGGTCAGGACTTCAAGGTCGGTTTCTTTGCCAGACCATGCCTCGCCCGACGCATCTACGGTTACCGTGTAGGCTTTGTCTTCAGACTCAAAGACGATTTCGCGCTTCTCTTCGTTAACCTCAATCAGAACATATCTCATGATTCCTCCTTGTCTAATAAGCGTGTCGCTTGCTGGGTACCTGCCTTACGAGAAAAATGTATCACGTCGCGCACGTACCCCATTAGTAATTACTTTACTTGAAATGTGTCAATAAAAACCATTAAATAATTCTATGAACTGGGAAAACTATGGACTTAAAGCATTTCGATCAACGCCTGGATGCGTGTAGTCAACTGCCCTTCGTCTGCTGTGGAATAGTCGGTTTCTACATGTAGATACTGGATGCCCTTTTCTTCGGTGCAGAAGCGACCGATACCGAATGTCTCCACATTGTAGGTATGGCAACCCTGAAGTGTCATGTCCACGACCGCGTCCGCCTTGAACTCGTCGATCAGCTCGTCAAGCAGCTTGAAGCGGTAGGTGTCGGGCGTCATGACCGAGCACCCGATCTTGAAATAGCGCTCCGCAAGCGCTTCGTACACGTCGGGGTTTGTCTCGTCTACCAAACGATGGTAGCTCTTGATGCCGGTGCAGTTTTCAAACCCGACAATCACGCCGCCGGTGTCTTCGATGATGCGTGCGACTTTTTCCGTGGCTCCGCCCATTGGGCATCCCGATACGATGATTCGTGGCCTGTGACCGATCTTGGCTTGATTGTCTTCTGCCTCTTCAAGAATGCGCTGTTTCGTGTCGCGTAGTTGCTGGGCAGAAAGCACGCGGTCGAACGTGAACGAACTTCCATAGATGACCTTGAACATGTCGTATCCCATCATAGGGGTTGGGTCCATCTTCATCAGGTCGAATATCTCCAATGCCGCCTGGCGCTCTTCGTTACGCTCGCGAATGGCTTTGCGAATAGCGTCTTCGGTGATCGTCACGCCAAAGAAACTCTCGAGTTTTTCTTTGAGGCGCACAACTTCGTTCTTCCACAGCGTAAAGCCATCTTCGTCCTGCGCATTGGGAAGCTGCATCACGTGGATGGGCTTGAACTCCTCCATAAGCTCGTACATTTTCTTCTTGCCGTCGCAGGTGGTCTCTGCCACGACCAGGTCGCTAAAGAAGAAGTAGGGGCATTTGTCTGCCTTGGCAAATCCATAGCTCGACTTGATCAAGGGGCAAAGGCTTGATGGAAGGTCCTGCTCTGCCAGCGGAATAGTTTCGTCCGACATCGAGCACAGTCCGACAACTGCAGCGTCCATGGCCATGCAGAGCTCTACGGGCACATACGTGCAGTAGGTGCCCACAAGTGGCCTCCCTTGTTCCTTGAGTTCTTTTGCGGCAAGAAACTGGTTCTTGCGCGCCTCGCCGAACTCTTCGAAAATCTCAGGTAGTTCTTTACGAATTTCCATCGCTGTTCTCCTTCTCGCCGTAACGACAGATCTTCCTTGGATGTTGTTTGCACTCGTATTGCCAAAGCAAGCCGTGCATGGCTAGCGTACCACAATAGGCAGCTATGCAACGATGCGTTGGCGCGCAACTTGTTTGTAGTTCCGCCATGCACTGTGGCATAGTAATGATCTGCCGACATAAAGAGTGCTCCGTGTTACTATAGGGGGAGCAGATAGAGAGTCCGACAGAAGGGGGACACGATGACGAAATCCGCAATCGCAACCGATAAGGCGCCTGCTGCTATTGGCCCGTATTCCCAGGGCGTCGAATCCAGCGGGACCAGCATCAACGTGTCGGGGCAGATTCCCATCGATCCATCTACCGGCGAGTTCGCAGGGAGCGACATTCGCACGCAAACCGAGCAGTGCTTGAACAACATCGCCGCCATTTTGGCAGAAGCCGGTGCTACGATGGCCGACGTGGTGGAGACCACTGTCATGCTCACCGACATTGCTGAATTTGCCGACATGAACGAAGTGTATGCCCAGCATTTTTCGGAACCCTACCCTGCGCGCGCTGCGTTCCAGGTTGCCGCACTCCCCAAAGGCGCCAAAGTCGAAATCAAGTGTGTGGCGCGCAAGTAGCGTTCGCAAGAAGCAAGCGCATGGGAACGCCCGGAAAACATTCTGTCGAAAATCCACGCCATATCCTGGTTGAATGCTCGTCGTGCAAGCAGCCGGGGTTCATGGATGCATGGAGCTACATCGCAAGCACGCGCGACGCTGCCGCACGTGAAAAACTGCTGCAAGGCAAACTGTTCAAGTACACCTGCCCGGTATGTGGGACGACCACGACCATGGCTCATAACTGCATTTACCACGACACCGAGCGCAATACGTTCCTGCTTTACTCGACCAGGCGGGAAGCCCAGGCCGAATGCGAGCATACACTCGACGAACTGGTGCGAAAAGCCGCCGATGCCAACGGGCACGATCCAGCCAGCTACCAGAAGCGCATCGTGTTCACCACGTTTGAGTTTTGCGAGAAGGCGCGCATACTTGCCGACGGCTACGACGACCGCGTGATCGAGCTGATGAAGGTGGCTATCAAGCGCGGCATGCTCGAAGATGGCATCATCGGCGCTCGCGACATCCTGATCTATGAGCGTACCATGGAAGACACAGGCGGCGTATCGTTTGTGGTTACGGGCGAGATTCCGGGCGACGTGGTCGGCGTGCCTCAAGGCTATACGTACCTGAAAGACCAGTGGGAAGAAGTGCTCGACCAGCTTACCGACGAGTACCGCTTCGACGCTGCCTGGGCAAACGCGTTCTTACCGTAACCTTTGCGCCTCCTTGCGCTTGCCGGCGCTGTTTGGCAGTATTGGACTACGCAGTCCCTCTTTCTGGCTGGTTGAATCCCGTCCTTCAACCACTTTCTGCAGGATGTGGCATAGCATGGCGCGTACCTCCTGCAGGCCAAGTTAGTTTCCTGCGTTCAGTGCTGCGCCGATGGCGCCAGCAAAACGCGCATTGGGCGCCGTCTTGACGGGACGGTTCAAATGATGCGCAAGACGGCCGACCACGTAGTCGTTTTCGCAGAGGCCACCGGTAAGGAACACCTGGTCGCTTGCCATCGAAGAGGTAAGCGATGCCACGCGGCCCACAACCGATTCGATAACACCATTGGCAATGTTCTCGCGCGGTTCGCCGCGTCCCACTAGGCTGATGACTTCAGATTCGGCGAATACTGTGCACATGCTCGAGATGGGCGTGTGCTCCCCCTGGGACGCCAGATCCGCCAGCTCTTCCTGGGTAACGCCCATGCGGTCCGCAATAACTTCAAGGAACTTTCCTGTGCCTGCGGCGCACTTGTCGTTCATCACGAACTTCTTCACCTTGCCATCGGCAAGAAGAATCGCCTTGGTGTCCTGTCCTCCCACGTCTATGACCAGGCCGTCTTCGCCGAACAGGTAGTCTGCTCCCATACCGTGGCAAGTGATTTCGGTGATAGTCTTGTCTGCATAGGGAACCGAAACGCGCCCATATCCTGTTGCTACGGTGGGCAGTTCGTTGGTGTCGTAACCATGGGCGTCAAGATCGTCGGCTAGACGATGCGCTGCCTCAACACCATTAAACCCTGTTGGCATTACCACGGTATAAACCAGCTGGTTGTTTTCGTCGAGCACAGCGGCTTTGGCAGCAGTCGATCCGATGTCGATTCCTATGCGGTACATTTCTCTCCTCTGGTTCGTCTTCTTTCTCGATTGCCCGTGTCCCATTTTCACTACGACCCCAAATAGGACGACCCCAAGTGGGGCTCTCCCTCCAACAGTCAACTAGCAGTATACGTCTCGTTTCGGGTTAATCTGGCACGGCAGCGCCACGATACGCTCGTAGGCCAGACTTTCTTCTTGTGCGATGCGCTCCACCTGGGTCGCCTGGTCGCTAGGGACGAGCAAGGCAACGCCGCAGCTAGACCGTGCCTGCCGCGGCGTCGTCGAAATGCGCGCATCCACCCCATAGGAGCGAACGCGCGCAAACATGTCCATAGCGTCCGTATGGCTTTCGAACAGCACGTAGCAGTCGATGCGCACCCCCGGGTTCGCTTCGCCCACTTCTGCTATGTGCTCTTCGAGGTTCAACCTACGAAAGCATTTCCACGAACGCTCCGATGCGGGTGCGCAACTGCTCAGCGTCGTTGTCGGTGTAGTCAGTTTCAATGTCAAGCACGGGGATGCCGGCATCTTCGAGAGCTTTTTCCAGCGCAGGGGCTTCGGTCTTGAACGTCGTGCAGAACTTCAGGTTCGTGTTGATGACGCCGTCTACATGGTAGTCCTTGGCCAGCTGGATGACCTCGTCGATGCGCGCCTCGTTCGGCGTGAAGCAAGTGCAGTTGATCTTCATATAGCGCTCGGCCAGGGCCTGGTACATGCCGGCAAAGTCCGTCGGGCCTTCGTCCACCAGGTTGGTGAAGAACTTGGTGCCGGTGCAGTTCTCTTCGCACACGATGGCGGCGCCGCTGGTCTCCACGATGTGATGCAGCTTCCAGTTCGGAATGGCCATGGGCGTACCGGTGATCAGGATGCGCTTGGTGCCTGCGGGGAACACAGAAACGCCGTCGGCGATGCGCTGCTCCAGCTCGTCGGCCAGCTTGTTGGCCATTTCGGTGCAGCGTGCCGGATCGTCGAAGAACGCAATCTGCATCATGAGCAGGGCGTCGGTGCCGGAGATGGGAATAACGTCGGTATTCTTGCGGGTCTCGTACACGCGCGCGAGAGCCTTGCGACGACCATTGATAAGCTCGATGGCAGCGTGCAGATTCTCTTCGGTCAACGTGACGCCCGTTACCTCTTCGACATTCTTGCCGAACAAGGCGATCTCGTCAGCGAAGTACTTCACGTCCTTGTCGCGCTTCTGATGCGGAAGCTCCATGATGTGCATGGGCACATCCTTGGCCATGATCTCGTACATCTTCTTCTTGCCGTCGCAAGTGGTCTCTCCCACGATCTGGTCGGCAATGCGGAAGAACGGGCAGGTCTTGCCCAAGCGCGCCCCCAAGGATGCCTTGATCAGCGGGCACATGTCGGCAGGTAGGTATTTTTCGCCTTCGGGTACCCAGAACTGGCTGCCGCCGCACAGGCCGGTAACGATGCCGTTGCATGCGATGGCTACTTCGTCGGGTACGTAAGTGCAGAAAGTACCGAACACTTTGCGGCCCTTGGCCTGCTCGTCAACCAGCTCCTGCGGGCGGATGCCGTGGACGTCTGCCACGACCATGTCCCAGAACGCCATGCCTTCGGGTCGGTTTTCCTGTGACAGGAACGTGTCGCCGAACGCCGTGGGCAGCACGCTGCACAACACGTCATGGGTCTCCAGGTCCATGTCCAAGCTTGCCCAAAGTTCGTGACGATCGATTACTTCAGCCATATACGTACCTCCTTCTCGTGGGCACAATGCCCATTCTGCTTCTCCTGCATGTAACAGGAAGGCATGGCGCTGAGCCATAAGTGCTTCTCCGTAGTGCCGCACTTGCCAGTGCGCACATCTTCCTATTGCACACAACGCTATTCGATTCGCAGAAAGAAAACCCTGTTGGGCTTAGGCAGAAACCCGGCACACCGGGCTATACGCAAGACGAACGCGTGTCGCATAATGCAGAAAGGCTCTGCGCGTACGTTTGCCGATGTGCATCATTGTACACCTATTCGCGTTTCGGTAGCGAATCGCGCACGCGATGCTGTCGCAGCTACTGAGAAAGCACTTTCAGCGGTGCAAGAGAAAGAAGGGCGATCACGTTAGCTGGGCACTCTTCGATGCATGCTTGACAGCCCATACAGCGCGACACGTCAATCGACGCCAAGCCGTTTTCTACCGTTATGCACTCGGCAGGACACGCCTTGGCGCATTTGCGGCAGCCGATGCAGACGTTGCTGCATGCTTCCCTGGCCTTCTTGCCCGTTTGCGTGCTCTTGCACAGCACGAATGACACTTCGTCGGTAAGGCTGCGCTCCTGCAGGCTGATCAGGCCACGTGGACAGATAGTGGTGCACAGCCCACAGCCCGTGCAGCGCGCCGTGTCCACCACGGCAATGTGGTGCGGCAGCAGGCTGATGGCGCCAAACGGGCACGTGTTCACGCAGTCGCCGAATCCCAGGCAGCCGAACGTGCATGCCGCCGAACTGTAGTTCATTGTGGAAAACACGCGGCAGGACAGCGGACCTCTGTAATGTTTTGCCACGTTAATGCGGTCAGGAGCGCCTTTGCATGCCACGACCGCCTTGTGCGTGGCCACTTCGGCCTGGTCGAGCCCCAAATATTCCGCCAGCTCCTGGGCAACCACGCTGCCGCCAGGCGTGCAAGCGTTCACGGGGCCGCCTTCCAGGATGGCCTTCGCATAGCCTTCGCATCCCGGATAGCCGCAGCTACCGCAGTTCAGGCCTGGAAGGATGGAATTCACATAGGACAGGCGCTGGTCCTCTTCCACGGCAAGGACCTTCGAGGCAGCCACCAAGATGACCGATCCCCCTAGCCCTATAGCCGCAATCAAAGCGACCGTAAGCACAATAGATTCCACGTACTCCCCCTACATGCCGAACAGGTTGTCGACGACGCCAGAAAAACCCATGAAGCTCAACGCCACGATGGCGGCGGCAATGAGCGTGATAGGCATGCCGCGAAACACCTGGGGAGGATCGGCTTCTTCGACGCGGCGGCGCACTCCAGAGAAGAGCACCATGGCAAGCAAAAACCCGAGTCCCGCGCCCAATGCGGCCACCAGCGCTTCCGGATAGGTGTAGCCTTCGTCAATCGAGAGGATTGCCACGCCGAGCACGGCGCAGTTGGTGGTAATGAGCGGCAGATACACGCCTAGCGAGTCGTAAAGAGGGGGCAAGAAGCGCTTCAGGACCATTTCGAGCAGCTGCACGAGCGTGGCGATAACGATGATGAACGCGATGGTCTGAAGGTAGCCCAGGCCCCATGCGTCAAGCACCTGCTGGGTGGGCCAAGCCACTGCCGTGGCAAGCACCATGACCAACGTGACCGCCGCCCCCATGCCAGCAGCAGAGTCCAGGCGCTTCGACACGCCCAGAAAAGGGCAGATTCCCAGGAACTTCACCAGCACGAAGTTGTTCACCAAGATCATGCTGAACAGGATTGCTGCATAGGCCGCCATGCTACGCCCCCCTCCGGTCGGAGCCGGATGTCGCGGCGGTAGGCGTCAGGTTGGCATTGCCGCATGGAAGCGGGCAAGCAGCGCAAGGAGAGTCTTCCTGCATGTTCGCTTGGCCGCCTGCAGGCGCTTCGGCAGGCGCGCCTTGCCCCGTTTCCGCTTCGCCTTCTTGCGCCATTGCGTCGAAACGTTCGTCCGATGTGCGTGCACCGCGCTGTTCGAACCACACCGAAAGAGCTATGAGCAGGCCCAACACGGCGAAACCGCCCGCTGGCGTGACCATGACAAGCATGGGTTCCACAAAGGTGGGGAGCACCTGCACTCCCAGCAAGGTGCCTGCGCCCAGCAGTTCTCGCACGGCAGACATGAGCACAAGGGCCCCCGTGAACCCCAACCCCATGCCAAGCCCATCGAGTGCGGCCTGCCCTGGCGAGTGCTTCGAGGCGAACACCTCGGCACGCCCGAGCACGATGCAGTTCACCACGATAAGAGGCAGGTAGATTCCCAGCGCTTCGTCGAGAGCGGGCAGGTACGCTTCGACTGCCATCATGACCAGGGTCACGAAACTGGCAATGATGGTGATGAAGGCGGGAATGCGCACCGAAGAGGGAATGACGTTGCGCAGAAGCGATACGGCAACACCGGAGCAGACCAGCACGAACGTGGTTGCCACGCCCATGCCGACTCCGTTTGACACCGCCGTGGAAACGGCGAGCATGGGGCATAGGCCCAACATTTGGCGCAGCACCGGGTTTTCCGTCAGCAGGCCCTTGGAAAACGTGTCACGTTTGCGCAAGGCAGCTGCGTCCGCGCCTGGAAGGGTTCGCTGAGCCACTACACCACCTCCCCGTACGCCGAAACGGCGCGGTTGAACGCCTCAATTGCGGCTTTCGACGAAATTGTCGCTCCGCTGATGGCGTCCACCTCGTTTACGTCCACCGGCTGCGCCGCCCTGCCTGCGAACTGGCCGATGAAGTCTTCTTCCGCTATGCGTGTACCCAAGCCGGGCGTTTCGTCGTTGCCCATGGCAACCAAGCCCTCCACAACGCCGTCTGCATCGAAGGCCACAGCAAGAGGGACCTGGCCGCTGTAGCCCTTCGCCTGAGCCACTACGGCATACCCCAGCGTACTTCCCTGGGCATCCCGCGCCTCGACGAACGCAGTGCATCCCGAAGCCGTGCATTCGACATCTCTAAACTCTGCGGCGCCAGGCACCAGCTCGCGATAGATCTGCTGCTGGCGGTCGTAGGCGGCCTGGGCGGCGATCGGTGCCGTGGCGTTATGCACGAGTCCCAGCAACATCCCGGCGACCGCGCAGATTACAACCAGCACGACGACAGGGGTTGCCACGGCAAGCATGCCGTCGGAAGAGGCACCGGAAGTTCTCGCGGGACTAGGCATCGGCGTTGTCCTTCCTTCGCGCGAACCTTCCTGCAGGAATGCCCTTCCATTTTTCGCGCGACACACCTACAGGAACATCTGCCGTATGCGCGTCGATGTAGGGAACGAGCAAGTTCATGAGCAGGATGGAATACGCCACACCTTCGTTCATGTTCCCCCAAAACCGGATAAGACAGGTTAGAACCGCAAGGCCCAGCGCGAACACAACCTTGCCACGCACCGTAACCGGGGACGTGGTGTAGTCGGTGGCCATGAAGACCGCACCAAGCATAAGGCCCCCGCTGAACACCTGTACGAAGGGATCGTGGCCCGTAAGCACGCTGAACAGAAACACGGCGCCCACGTAGATTGTGGGCACATGCCATGTGATCGTGCGCGTGACGACCAGAATGACGAAGCCCACCACGATGGCAACCGCACTCGTTTCGCCAAGCACTCCCATCTGGGTGCCCAAGAAAAGTTCGAAGGGAGAGGCTGCGTGGGCGGAAGGGGCAAGCTGCGTTGCCGAAGTTATGGCGTCGATGTCGGATAGCGCCAGATTGGGTGCGACGTAGGTGGTCATGGCCACGGGGAACGACACCGAAAGCACAATACGTGCCACGATAGCAGGATTCGCGAAATTACGTCCAATGCCCCCGAACAGCTCTTTTGCGAGCACGATTGCCACGAACGACCCTATGACCACCATGTAGAGCGGCAACGTGGAGGGCACGTTGTAGGCAAGCAGCATGCCGGTGACCACAGCGGATAGGTCGTGCGTGGTGTTGGGAAGCTTGCGCAGGCGGCACCAAAGGTACTCGAAGAGCACCGACGAAGCGACGGCGACCGCCACCACCAGAAGCGCCCGCGCTCCGAAAAACGCGACAGCAGCCACGAGCGCAGGCAGAAGGGCAGCAATGACTGTCGCCATAATCCTGCGCGTGGTGACGCCGCTCAATATCTGCGGTGCGGGAAACAGCGTTAGGGAGTGTTCGGGGTGCGGCATGGTGCTCTTACGCCCCCTTCTTCTGCGCTGCGCGCCTGGCAGCTTTGCGTGCAGCCTTCACCTGGTCGCATGCCAGGCGAGTTGCTTGCGTGAGCGGCTGCTTGGCCGGGCAGACGTATGAGCAGGTGCCACATTTCATGCACAAGTCTGCAGCAAGCTTGTCGAGCGCCTCTGCGTCGCCGCGGCGATACGAGTTCTGTATCTCGCGCGGGTAGAGCCTCATGGGACAGGAGCTGATGCACGCACCACAGCGGATACAGGCGGTGGTGCGTGGCTTTTCCATGCCCATCTCGCTGAACACGAGCAGACCGTTGTTCTGACGCACTATTGGGTAATCCCAGTCGACCTGGGAATAGCCCATCATGGGACCGCCGACGATAATCTTGCGCACTTCCTTCGCCAAGCCGCAGTGCTCCACGACTTCGCGAATCGGGGTGCCGACAAGCACCTCCACGTTCTGTGGGTGCGCAACGGCGTCGCCCATGACCGTGATGCGGCGCTTGGTAAGCGGCACGCCGTCTTGAAGGAACTTGCCGATCATGGACATGGTGGTCACGTTGAACAGCACCACTCCTGCGTCGGTCACATGTCCACCGCGCGGGATGGAACGGCCTGTAACATTGTGCACCAGCACGTGGCCGGCTCCCTGCGGATAACGTTCGGGCAGCACCGCAATCTCTACGCGCGGGTCGGACGCTGCCTGCTTCTTCATGAACGAGATTGCCTCTGTCTTGTCCTCTTCGATGCAGATAGATGCCTGGGGGACGCCAGAGAGGTCCAAACATGTGGTCAGGCCGTGCATAATGGTATCTGCGTGTTCCATCATCTCGCGATAGTCGCTTGAGATGTAGGGCTCGCACTCGGCGGCGTTCACCAGCCAGCGATCGATGTGCGCAAAATCGACGTCCAGCTTCAGGTCGGTAGGGAAGCCTGCACCTCCCAGGCCCACAATGCCGCTGCGCTTCATGGCGGCGATCAGGCTCTGGTAGTCACTGATATCCGGAACGCCAATCGATCCATCAAGCGTCTGGGCACCGTCGGGCTCTATGACCACCGCGACATCTGTGTCGCCGTTGGAATAGAAGATGTTGCGTATTTCGACAACCGTTCCCGAAACCGAAGAGAAGATGTCTGCCGACGTACGCGCCTCGGCGTGGCCAACAAGGGTGCCCACGTCCACATGGTCCCCTTTGGCTACCTGCGGTTGACACTTCGCTCCAATGTGCTGCTGCATGGGAAGCACGATGGTGCTGGGCAGCGACATGCACGTGGTCTGCTGGTCTGCCGTAACCTTGTTGTGCGGTATGTCTGCACCCCGCAACTTGCGGGGGCCGAACGGCCATATTCCATGCCGTGTGCCCTGCTGAGCCACAAACGATCCTTCTCAAAAATTCTGCCAGTGCGAGAGGTGAAAGTGCGATTGTAGCGTTTTATGAACAGCTCCGCACTAGAATTTCGGCATGCGGTTGGCAAAAGCCTACTGCGAAACCCTACGTGCAGGACCGCCTTGGCTGGCAAACTGGCAAGGATAGCCCAGGCTGACCCTTCGATGCGCAAATGGCGAGCGTATTGAAATCGAACACACGCAACAGAGCAGAGCTGGCGTATACACGCTCGTCAAGGATGCGCGATGCCCATTCCCGTCCAGTGCATGCTTTGTATCCAATATGACATAACTGTACATTTCTTAGTGCGACATACCAATTTGAAGTAAACTTTTATTTAATCTTATTTCGGTCGAACATAGAGAAATTGGGGACAGCGGCTATGGGTCGAACAAAATATTCGCCAGAAAAGCGCGACGAAATAGTTTCATCGTTTGTTCTGGCCGCAATCGATATCATGAAGTCAGATGGTGTTGAGGCACTATCCATTCGCAACGTTTCGGCAAAGGCCGGTTATAGCAGTGCGACTCTGTATCTCTATTTTGAGGACTTGAACGAGCTCATCTCGCTTTCTTCGGTCTTCTATCTTCGCAATTATGTTCAGGAAATCGTCGAAACAGGTGGAAACGAGCAACGCTCCCCGAAAGAGACGTACCGTTACACATGGGATGTGTTTGCGCGACATGCGTTTAACAAACCCGAAATATATCTTAACCTGTTCTATGGCCCCAACAGCGACTCACTCGACGAAATGGTGCGCGAATACTACAAGCTCTTTCCCAACGAGCTTGAGCATGTGCGCGCACCCTTGCTGGGGATGCTTGAAGCAGGCAATCTTCTCGACCGAAACAAGGCTGTGCTCAAGCTCCTTGCTGAAGATCTGGGCATGTCCGAACACGACATTGACCTTGCAAACAAGATGACCATTGCCTATTTCCGCACATTCCGTGAACGTGCCGCTCAAATGGAGATGACCGAGGAAACACACCGGCAGCTGACAGACGAATTCATCGAGGCAGCTTTTTTCGTGCTGCACGACA
>JAFUCW010000204.1 GCA_017459485.1 Eggerthellaceae bacterium
CGCCGTGTCCGGCTGCGCCCGCAAGCTCTGCGGCGTGATCCTCGCGGTGCTGCGCGAGCGGCGCCCCTACGAGCCCAGGCCGTCCATCCAATCCCAGCAGAAGCAGCCCGACGCGGGCGGAGTTCCGCCCCGGAAACCACGGATCCACAAGGCCCCGCCTCCAGCCGGGCCTCGCACCCGCAGGTCCGGACACGCCCGGGAGGAGCGTTCTGTGTCCCATCTTCACCTGTCCAAGTTCTTTCTAAAAAGTCTGGAAAACCCCTTGACTTTATTTAGCTGGTCTTTCTTGGGCCAACGGACCCTGCGTTTCCCCTGCAGGATCCTTCCCCGCAGGCTGATTCCCTATCTGAACTACCGTCGTTAGTTCTGCACGGTCTGATGCGTTCGTGCTTCTCCTACTTCGCAGTCTTGCCTGCCTTATTCATCGACTTTGCAAACCGGGCGACGAACCTGATCTTGGCTAAGCTCCCTAGTCCGTTGATGAACTTCTCGCACTCTGTCAACAGCTCTTCTTTGCTGAAGTCACAGCCCATAGCTTGCGCTCCAGGCCAAATATATGTAGCGCAGGTATCGGCTTGATTTGCTTCTCCTGCCTCCGCTTTTGCCGTCTGCTCAGCCAACAGCTCATCTGGGATGTGCTTAAAGACCTCTACAAGGAAGTCTTTGTCCTGCGTAGCCTTGGATACAAACTCTCCCGCATTCATGTTTCACCTTTCTTTTCAATCCTTCGGATCTGGTCGAATCCGAGGCGCATATGTAATCTATTTTCCTCGAAGGGAAAGACGAGCTATCTTAAAAAGGTGTTTCGCTTCGTGACGGGCTTACTCGCGAACATCTTTGACGAATGCGAGTACATGTATAGTGATTATCTACTTAACCAAAACTGTATTCCGCTTTGAGACGATAGAGGCCATTTGCACGAAGGGATGGGTAGCAAGGAGCCATGGCAAACCACTTCGGAGAAACGCTGTATCGTTTGAGGATCGAAAAGGGCCTTTCCCAGCAGCAGATGGCAAATCGACTGCACGTGACCCGCTCCGCGGTCGCAAACTGGGAAACTGGGCACCGACGGCCCAACGTCGCCATGATCTCCCGGATCGCCCGGGTGCTCGATGCAGATGCGGCATTTCTGCTCGTAGCTGCGGACGAATCCCGCGATGTTCCGAACGTCCTGCTGGTGGACGACAGCCCCATTGCCCTCGAAGGGGGCCTCTCCGTTTTGCAGGAGGCACTTCCGAACGCAAACGTCGTCGGTCTCGCAAGCCCGGCGGAAGCTGTGCGCTATTTCAAGAACAACCCGGTTGCGCTGGCGCTTCTCGACATCAAGCTGGGCAAGACCAATGGACTTGACCTTAGCCAAGAGCTCCTGCAAATCAGGCCGAACGCCAACATCGCCTACATCACCGCATGCCCGGAATAGTCCCTCGACGCGTGGAACACCGACGCCTGCGGTTTTATACTTAAACCGTTGGAGGTGGAAGCAGTCCTCAAGCTTATTCCCAAGCTGAGGCATCCTGTCCGAGGGCTACTGTGATAACGGAACAGTATTTCTATGCAGCACTGGATATGTCCGCGCTCCTGCTCGGTGCGTTTGGGCTGGTATTGCTCTACATCGCCCGCGATGTCGAGCGATGGCCAAAGGGCTTGTGCGTCGCCATCCTCATATCGACGATTGCCTGTGCGGTAGTAGGCCTTTTGGGAAACGGCGCTGCACAAGCCGACGTGTCGTATGCGTCCGTGCTTGCTCTGAGCCTTGCCGAAACGCTGGTAGCCCCGATTCCCTCCTTGTTCGTGTTCGCGTATTTCGTCTACTGCAGCGGGAGAGACTTTCGAACGAATGCGGTTGTGCGCATCGAATGTGCGCTGACCGGCATCCTGATCGTTGCGGGGTGTCTGGCGAAGCTGAGCGGGGAAGCGCGCATCGTTGCTGGTCAAGATCCCCATTTCGGGCCATGGATTGCCCTGACGTTCGCCTCGATAGCCGCGCTTACGGCAATCAACCTCGTAACGCTTGTCCGGTACTGGAAAGACATAACGAACGTACAGGGCTTCATGTTCCTGGCCTGCTTTCTCGCGGCGCCGTCCATTCAGGTCATTCTCGTGGAGCTGCTTCTTTCGATTGGCCTGGTCCGTCGCTACTTGGACCAGAAGGAAGAGGCCGCGTAGGAACGAGCGCGCGTCGCTGTCCTGCAGATGCGGCCCCATTTCATCCACAACACGCTGACAAGCATCTACTACCTCATCGCCAAGGACTCCGAGAAAGCTCGGCAGACCACGCTGGACTTTTCCCGCTACCTGCAGAATAACTTCGAGGCCATCGCGGAAGAGGGCACGATTCCCTTTGAAAAGGAGCTGGAGCACACGAAGGCGTACCTCGCGGTGGAGCAGGCCTGCTACGAGGGGCGGGTGTTCGTGGAGTTCGACACGCCAGTCACGTCATTTAACATTCCGCCCCTCACGCTGCAGCCCATCGTAGAGAACGCCGTCAAGCACGGCATGGACCCGGATTTGGAGCCGCTGCACGTCTCCGTCGCCACGCGCGATCTGGAGCGCGGCGTGCAGATCACCGTGGAGGACAACGGCCCGGGCTTCACGCCGCCCGATGACGAGGAGCCCCACTTCGCCCTCGACAACGTTTGCAAGCGGCTGAAAGCGCAGTGCGGCGGCACGCTTGAAATCGCAGCCCGCGAAACAGGCGGCGCAAGGGTGGTAGTTTTCATCCCCCGGGAGTCCAAAAGGTAAGCATGCCGTCGAATATCACAGGGCGTGACACATAAGAAGGCCGAAGGCAATGCCCTATTTCCTGGCATGAAAAGAGGGTTGTAACATTGCTTCTGTTACAACCCCTTTTCTGCGTTCAGGAGAAGGCGTGCTCATTCACATCATCGGCATATCGCAGAACTCACCATCGACGCAACGCATTGCTCATCGGCAATACATGGAAACGTAATTATCAAAGCACGTCGTATACAGGCATACAACATGAAGGCGGTCGAGAAGAGTTTTCGTAAGGCGCTAGACCAGTCTGACTGTTTCATCTTCGACTCCTGCAGGATGAAGGAGATTGTCGGAAGACAAGCTGGAGAAGTAGCGCTATCTCAAGGATTCGAAGAGCGAGGAGCGCTTGAACAAGCAGACCGACATCAAGTACCACTACTCGGAAGAGTTGATGGCGTTCCTCGATCTGCTCACTAACCCGTCGCGTACGATACTGACCGGCGTGGGCGGCGCTGGCGCGTCCCGCTTCAAGCACATCGTGGAAATCGACGGCCGCTACCGCCGCCTCGTCCCCGATGAGTTCGACCGGCTTCGAGGATTCCCGAAGGGTTGGCCAAACGACGTCATGAGCGACGGTCACCGTTCGTCCTGCACGGGAAACGCCCTAGTTGTCGGCATACCGCACCGAATCGGATGTGAGCTTGCGAAGAGGGCGTGGTTTGGGAAAGCTTGGCCGCGTTCGCGGAAAGCCGTTGCCGCCATCGCATCGTTTGAAGGTGTTCTGCTGTGCCCCGGGCCATTGCCACCACCACCTGCTCACGTCAACGGAGCTCGGGCCGCAGCCCACGCGCCCCCACCTGCGCGCTTACGCGGGGCTGCCGTGCCCCCTGGGACGCACGGCGCATGGAAGCGCCACTGGGCTGCCGTGAGCGCGGCCCCGCCGCTGCTCCGCGTGTTCCGCCGACCAGCCAAGCCGCTTCGCGTCTTGTCTGGTGCCCGGCTTCACACGCTACGCAGCGCCCGGCCCGTGCTCACGGCAGCTCGCAAGGTTTTCGGCTTCGCGCCGTGC
>JAFUCW010000205.1 GCA_017459485.1 Eggerthellaceae bacterium
AGGCTATACTCGGTCCTCAAGCAGAAAGGAGTGTCGGTGGGACTATTTGATGGATTCAGACGAAGCAAGCATCCGCGGGATAGCAAGAGTCGGGCATCCGCATCCATAGAGAAGCCAAAGGCCGAGTCTGTCGCATCTGCCAATGAGCAAACCACAACTTCAAACGAGGTTTTGCCAAACGACAAAGAGAAGCTTCAAGATTCGGCACAGGAAGCAGCCAAGACTCCAGCACAAGAAACCCTCCAGCAGCGCGAAGGTGACGAGCAAAGGGAGCACGGTGGTCGTGCTGTCGAAGATGAGCACGAAATGGGCGAGCCATTTTCTGAAGAGATGCCGTTGGTCAAGCAGACTCCTATCAAGTGCTTCGAGGATAAGAAGCCCCTTGACCATGTGGTAAACAACACAAACGTTCTTGCAATAATCAATCAAAAGGGTGGAGTGGGAAAGTCTACCACAGCCATCAACCTTGCTGCTGCATTGGGAGAGCAAGGGAAGTCAGCGCTCGTCATCGACCTTGATCCCCAAGGGAACACCACAAGTGGCTTGGGAGTGGACAAGGGCCAGGTTGTTAACGACATTTACAGCGTACTGCTGGGCGGATCCGAAATAAAAGAGGCGATCATTCCCGACGTTTGCAAAGGGGTCGATCTGATCCCTGCAACAATCAACCTTGCAGGTGCAGAAGTCGAGCTTGTGAACGAAATGGCACGGGAAAGCAGGTTGAAAGCAGCGCTTTCTTCCTTACGGGGAGTCTATGACTACGTATTCATCGACTGCCCACCTGCACTTGGTCTACTAACTGTTAACGCACTTGTGGCATCTGACAAGTTGCTTATTCCCATTCAATGTGAGTTCTACGCGCTTGAAGGCGTGACAAAACTCCTTGATTCGATGAAACGTGTCAAAACTGCGCTTAATCCATCCCTTGATATATATGGAGTGCTTCTAACCATGTACGACGGCCGCACTATGCTTGCAAAACAAGTCGCAAAGGAAGTGCTCACGTTTTTCGGAGAGCTTGTATTCGAGGCAGTTATCCCACGTACGGTGCGTCTTTCGGAAGCACCGAGTTTCGGAAAGCCTATTACAGAATACGACCCTACGGGTCGCGGAGCGGAATCGTACATAGCCCTTGCAAAGGAAGTGATAGAACGTGGCTAAAATGAGCAGGAAAACCGGCCTCGGCAAAGGGCTCAACGCCCTAATTGGCGAAAGCCTTGATGAGATTACCACTATAGACGCAGCCGAAACCACCGACGAAGAACCAGAACTTACAGGAAATGTTACTAATAATATTCAACCCGTGGAGGAAGTGCCCACTGTCTACACCGAAGACGACCACGTCGAGATACACGGCGTGGTGGAACGGGAGCCCAAAGGCCCCGACGAGGTGGAGCTGTCTCAAATCGTCCCCAACCCTGATCAGCCTCGCACGCAATTCAAGCCAGATGAAATCGAAGAGCTCGCCACCTCGATCGAGAAAGATGGGCTTTTGCAGCCTATTCTTGTTCGCCAGGTAGGGGACACCTACCAGATCATTGCGGGAGAACGTCGTTGGCAGGCATGTCGTTCGCTCGGCCTGCGCACCGTGCCGGTGCGTATCATGGAGGCTGACGACGACCAGGCAGTCGAGCTGGCACTCATAGAGAACATACAGCGTTCGGACCTCAACCCAATTGAGGAGGCGTATGGCTACAAGCGGCTCATAGAGCGACGGGGGATGACGCAGTCTCAGGTTGCAGAAGTAGTCTCGAAGGGGCGTTCGACCATTGCCAACGCCCTGCGCTTGCTCGATCTGCCCGAGGAAGCCCAGCAGATGCTCTACGAAGACAAGATTACGGCAGGCCATGCGCGCGCCATCCTTTCCATTCCCACGGAAGAAGGGCGCAAGAAGCTCACCGCGAAGCTCATCGAGGGGAGCATGAGCGTGCGCGACGCGGAAAACCTTGCGCGGGCGCTTTCGACGGTAGGCACGGGGCAGCCTTCGTCCCGTCCCCGCCAGGCTACGCCCGACACCTATCGCAAGGTGGCGCAGGAGCTTGGCGACAAGCTAAGAACAAATGTTCGTGTAAAGACGGTTCGCGGAAAGAGTCGGATAGAGATTGAGTTTAGCGACGAAGAAGATTTACGGCGCCTATTTGACCAGATAGCAGGGGAGTAGTGTCGCTCTGTTAGCTGGATGCACGTGCGTTTTTCAACTGCCCGCACGCTCCGAACACGTCTGCCCCCCGCGACGTCCGTACCGACGCCTCTATGCCGGCGCGCTCGAGCCGCGCGCGCCATAGACCCATTCGCTCTGGTGGACAAGGGGACAAGGGGGACCCGTCCACGGCGTTGACGGGCAGCAGATTCACGTGTGCGGACAAACCACTGCAGAAATCTATAAGCGCCGCGAGCGCGTCGTCGGTGCTGTTCGCCCCTTCGGCGAGCAGATATTCGAAGGTGACCCTGCGCCCCGAACGCTCCTGGTAGTCCCGCAGTGCGTCCCAGAGCGCCGGCAGAGGCGTTCCTGCAACTCCGGGCATCAGCGCGTTGCGCACTTCCTGGACGGCGGAATGCAACGACACGGCCAGCGTGAACTGCTCGGCTTCGCTTCCGAAGCGGCGGATGCGATCGGCGATGCCGCAGGTGGAGACGGTGATATGGCGGGCCCCGATCCCAAGGCCTTTTTCGTGGTTGAGAATGCGCAATGCCGAAAGCACGTGGTCGTAGTTGGCGAATGGCTCTCCTTGGCCCATAGCGACGGCGTTGCTCACGCGCATCCCGAAGTCGTCCGCGACAGCAATTACCTGCCACGCCATTTCGCCAGGGAAAAGGTTGCGCACGAAACCTTCGCGCCCCGTGGCGCAAAACGTGCATGCCATCGCACACCCTACTTGGGTGGAGAAGCACACGGTAAGGCGCTTAGCCGCCGACCCTGCGTCGCCGGCGCCTCCTCCAGAGGGGATTCCTACGGTTTCGACCAATGCGCCGTCGGCTAGTTTAAGGATGTATTTGCGTGTGCTATCTGCGGAGACGCGTTTGTCAATTATCTCGGGGAAAGAAAAAGGCGCTTCGGCACCAAGGCGTTCGCGCAAAGCTCCTGGAAGATTGGTCATTTCTGCATACGAACGTGCACCGTGACCATAGAGCCACTCGAAAAGCTGTGTCGCCCGATAGTGCGGCTGGCCCATCTCTTTGACAAGGTCTTTCAGGCCCTGCTCCCCATAAGCCTCAATGCGCACGCCGAACCAACCTCCCTTGTGTGTACTGTCCTTGCAAGCAGGTGGAGTTGCCTGTCCGATACTTGCCCCCACAGGCGCGACAACGCGCCGCGATGTCCCAAGGTGCAAAGAGCCGCCCGCCTTCCTGCATGATAGCGTATGCTCTTTGAGCAAGTGAACGCAATGTAGGTTTGCTATACTCAGTCCGCACGAGCCCGCTCGTGCGGGGCACCGTCGAGAAGGGAGCCAGATGCCAGTCGATCCCAAAACACTTCATGTTGCTGTCATTGCGGGTGGAACGAGCGAAGAGCGAGACATCTCGCTCGCGTCGGGCGCGGGTTCGCAAGAAGCGCTGGCCGAAGCCGGCTTCCACGTCACATGGCTCGATCCGGCTCGGCCCGAAGACATGAAACAGCTGGTCGAAGGGCCGTATGACGTAGCGTTCCTCTGCATGCACGGCAAGGGAGGCGAAGATGGCACGATGCAGGGCATGCTCGAGATACTCGGCATTCCCTACACGGGGCCGGGCGTCTGGTCAAGCGCGACGGCGATGGACAAAGTGAAGTCGAAGGTGTTCTACGGACGCGCTGGCATACCCACGCCGCCATCGGTCGCGTTGAACGCCAAAGAGGGCGCACTTTCCCTTGCAGCAGCGTTTGCGCAAGAGCATGGCTGGCCTATCGTGGTCAAGCCGGCGACGGAGGGAAGCGCGCTCGGCGTATGCATAGTGGACAGCCCCGACCAGCTTGAACGCGCCCTGGACGAAGCGTTCGCCCTCGATGCTGAAGTGCTTGTGGAACGATTCGTCTCGGGTCGTGAGATCACGGTGGCGGTGCTGGGCAACGACGAAGCCTTCGCGCTGCCTATCATAGAGATCGTTCCCCGCAATAAGTTCTACGACTTCGAGTCGAAGTACGCGCCGGGCGGATCGCAGCACCTTTGTCCTGCTCCACTTGGAGAAGAGCTGACGGAACAGGCGATGAACCTTGCCCTTGCGACCCACGCGGCGCTCGAATGCCGCGGCGTGTCGCGCACCGACATGATCATCGACCAGGACGGCTCTCTTTGGGTGCTCGAAACGAACACGCTGCCAGGCATGACGTCCACTTCGCTTCTTCCCGACGCCGCCCGAGCAGCGGGAATATCGTTTCCCGAGCTATGTACCAAGCTGGTCGAGTATGCGCTCGAAGAGAAATCGGGCAGCTAAACTGCTGCGCTGTCCCCCGCCCGGTCGAAGAGCAGCGGCAAGCCGCCTGCTAAAGGCCAAGCAGGCCCCTCAAGAGCCACAACACGCCAAGCACGAGCAGCGCGATGAAAGCCCAGCCGGCCGCCATGCATCCAGGATGCCGCGCTCGGGCTTTCTCTATCATCCTATCGTTGAGGTTCTGGTGGTCCTTCACCAGGGCGCTGTCCTTTACGGCCAAGGTCGCCACACGGCCGCTCGGCAGCCACTTCCCGCCCGTTTCTATAATCTGCTCGAGCGAGGATTGCCGCAGGTCGACTTGGGGACGAACGCCATCCGCAAGCAGCTTCGCCACACCGCTCACAAAAGGATCGAAGGCACTGGCGTTAGTATGCGGGTAGGCAAGGAGCACCACCTCTCCCCAATAGCCAATGCCTGCTGCCTCCTCCGCGGTCCCGTAAACCGACGCAAGCAGCACATGAAGGTCCCACTCTTTGGCACGGCAGAGAAGCACCTGCCCCGCGCCTGCCGCATCGAGCCGCCCGCACCTGCCACCGTAGGCGTTCTCCAGCCAGGCGACTTCCGTGCCGCCGTTCTGCTCGAACACGACGTTCAGCTCGCAACCCACAAGGCAGTCGGCGCCCAACAGCAGCATGCCCTGCTCCTTCGTCGGCGCGCTGAAGCGAGCATATGCTCCAAAGTAGGGTATCACGGCCATGTTTTCTCCTTGTGAGGGTGCTTTGTCCCATGCAATTGAATACGCGTCCATGATAGGCTAAAAGACCCGCCAAAACGAGAAGGAGCCATGGAGCAACCACTTGACGCATACCTAAGCGAAGCGGCACCCGACCGGATTCGTGAGCGCTATCTGAGCATGGTGGCGTTTGCGGAAACCGCAGACTTCGGGGAATTGGACGCCGATGTGGTGGTTATCGACACGGAAACGACCGGGGTCTCCTTCGCGCATGATCAGCTGACGCAGATCGCGGCAGCACGTCTTGTGCACGGAGCGATCGAGGAATGGTTTGTGACGTTCGTCAACCCGGGCAAACCCATTCCTGCCGACATCGTGCGGCTGACCAACATCTCGGATGCCGACGTGGCCGACGCTCCACCGCCCGATGAAGCGCTTGCGCAGTTGGTTGACTTCGTGGGGACGAGCGACCTTGTGGCGCACAATGCTGCTTTCGACAAGGCGTTCTGCACGAAAACAGCCGCTGGCGCACCGTTGGAGAGCAACGTCTGGATCGACTCGCTCGACCTTGCCCGCATCGCCTTCCCCCACTTGAAATCCCATCGCCAAATGGACATAGTTGCGGCGTTTGCGGCGCCCCCAAGCGTGCGCCATCGCGCCGACGCGGATGTGGAGAGCCTCTGCTCCGTTTTCCGCATCCTGCTTGCAGGTGCCGCCAACATGCCTGCGCCGCTTTTGCGCTACATCGCGCACATGGCCCCGGTGGAGGAGTGGCCGACGGGAAAGGTGTTCTGCGTGCTGTCGGAGCTTTTCGCTGCAGACAGTCCAGAAGAGCTCTCGTTGCGTCGCATGCGCCAGCGGTTCGTGGACGGACTGCCCAGCTCCAACCGCGTCGACGCTGACATGCTTGCCGGCGACCCCGCCTGCGGCCTGAGTTTTCCCGACGCCGAAGAGCTGTCTGCTGCGTTTTCCGCCGAAGGCGCCGCAGGCCGTATGTACAAGCACTACGAAGCGCGTCCCGAACAGGCCGAAATGGCCAAGCTGGTGGCTTCTGCGTTTTCGTCTTCGGACAACCTTGTTGTCGAGGCGGGAACCGGGGTAGGCAAGTCGCTGGCGTACCTGGTTCCGGCGGCGCTCACGGCTCGGCGCAACAACATTGCCGTTGGTGTTGCAACGAAAACAAACGCATTGCTCGACCAGCTTGTATATCACGAGCTTCCCTTGCTTGCAGACGCTCTGGGGGGGTTGGATTACTCCAGTCTGAAGGGCTTTTCCCATTACCCTTGCCTGCATCGCATCGAGCGCATTGTGGAGCGGGGCCCGCACCTGGTCAACGTTCAGAACAAGGACGTGTCGCAGGCGCCAAGCATCGCTGCGCTGCTTTCGTACATCGAACAGTCCGACTACGGCGACATCGATAGCCTCAAGATAGACTACCGCGCTCTTCCTCGCTATGCCGTCACTTCCACAAGCAACGACTGCCTAAGGCGTAAGTGTCCCTTTTTTAGGACACGGTGCTTCGTGCATGGAGCACGCGCACGCGCCGAAGCGGCGGACATCGTGGTAACCAACCAATCCCTGCTGTTCTGCGACGTTGCGGCAGACGGTGGGCTGCTCCCGCCCATACGCTATTGGGTCATCGACGAGGCCCATAATGCCGAAGACGAGGCCCGCCGCGCGTTCAGCGTCTCCATCGACGCCGCCGAAATACATGCCGCCGCCACCCGCGCCAGCGCTTCCGAGCCGTCCCGCAACATGTTCACGCGCGCCGAGCGGCAGATTGTGGGCAAAGCGACGGCGACAGAGGCAGAAGCGCGCGCAATACTCGGCGACGAAGCATACGAAGACGAAGCGCGTGCCGGCCATTCGGAAGGGGACACGCTCGCCTTTGCTCTGTGCGCGAAGGGTCGCAGCGCAGGCGGAAAGTTCGCCCAGGCCGCCGAAGAATTCTGTGCTCACATCCACGACCTGCTCTTTTTCGAGGAACAAGGCAGGGGCCGCAGTTACGACAAGGTAGACCTCTGGATCAACGACGATGTGCGCAGCAGCTATTCGTTCGGCAACCTTGCATCTCTTGCCCATGTCATGTGTGAAGCAGCAGAGAAACTGATCAAGGCAAGCCAGGAGCTTGTGGCGCTCATGGAAAACATTCCCGGCGCCGGTGCGGCCCAACGCGAAATCGCCTCCTGTGCGCTCTATCTGAAAGACTTGATCGCCGCATGCGAGCTGATTTTCCAAAGCGCACCGCCCACGCATGCCTACGCGGCGCACCTGGTGCGGAAAGGCCAGGGCACCGAATCGCTTGAAGCCCTTGTGCTGTCGGTGGCCGATCGGATGAACGAAACGCTTTTCGCCCACACCCACAGCATAGTCTTCACGTCTGCCACGCTCACCGTCGCCGACTCGTTCGACAGCTTCACCGACGCGTTGGGGCTAGGGGAGAGCGAGTTTTCCTCTGTGCGCACCGCCCAGCTTGCCTCGAGCTACGACTTCGACAGGAACATGACAATCTACGTCGCTTCCGACCTGCCCGAACCGAACAGCCCCTCCTACCTTTCGGCGCTCAACCAGCTGCTTGCCGGCATCGTCAGGGCGCAGGGAGGCTCGGTCCTTTCGCTGTTCACGAACAGGCGCGAAATGGAAAAGAGCTACGACGCCGTCAATGCCGCCGTTGCCGACACCGACCTGCGCATCATCTGCCAGAAGTGGGGAGTGTCGACCAAGGGCCTGCGCGACGACTTCCTTGCGGAGGGCACCTTGTCCCTGTTCGCCCTCAAAAGCTTCTGGGAAGGGTTCGACGCACCGGGCGACACGCTTAGAACGG
>JAFUCW010000206.1 GCA_017459485.1 Eggerthellaceae bacterium
CAGGCACACAAGCCCATGGTGGCTGGCGAGCAGCTTCATCTTCTCCATGACCATCAGGTTTTCGTCGATGGCGCGGTTGACTTCCGTGTAGACGCAAGCAAGCTCGTGTTGGCAGGGGGCCACTTCGTTGTGCTTGGTTTTTGCGGCAATTCCCAGCTCCCACAGCTCGTCGTCAAGCTCCTTCATGAACTCGTTGACCGTGGGGCGGATGGCGCCGAAGTAGTGTTCTTCCAGCTCTTGCCCCTTGCAAGGCGGCGCGCCGAAAAGCGTGCGGCCGCACAGCACCAGGTCCTGCCGAAGCGCGTAGTCCTTTTCGCTAATTAGAAAGTACTCTTGTTCTCCGCCAACGTTGGCGTGGACGCGATGGCCGTCCTCTCCGAAGAAGGCGAGCACACGGTTCGCTTGCTCGGAAAGCACGCTCATGGAACGCAGAAGCGGCGTTTTCTTGTCCAGGGCTTCGGTGGTATAGCTTGCAAATGCCGTGGGGATGCAAAGCACTTCGTCTTTGATGAACGCGTAGCTGGTAGGATCCCAAGCGGTATAGCCGCGCGCTTCGAACGTGGCGCGCAAACCGCCGTTGGGAAAGCTCGACGCGTCGGATTCGCCCTTGATCAGCTCTTTGCCAGAGAACTTCAGAGTTGCGGTACCATCGGGACCTGGCTCCAGGAAGCTGTCGTGCTTTTCGCTCGTAATGCCGGTAAGCGGTTGGAACCAGTGCGTGTAATGCGTGGCGCCATGGTCGAGCGCCCAGCGCATCATGGCGTCGGCGATCACGTCGGCAAGATCGGCGTCGATGGGCTGCCCTTCGTGGACGGTTTCCATCAGCGACTCGTAGGCGTCAGCGGGAAGATAGCGCTTCATTGCCGGAGGCCCGAAGACAAGCGTCCCGAATTTCTCTGCTATATCGGCCATCGTGGTGCTCCTATCTGCGGAATGAGCCGTGACCATGATAACGCACCCAGTCACCCGCGACGAAAAGAAGCCCACCCACACCTAAACATCTGCGCAACGAAAAACCGGTTTCGTGGTTGAAAAAGCCAGTTTGAGGCGACTCGAAAGGCCTTCCTCAAAGACGCAGAGAAGCTGACCTGGTAAAACGACAGCCAGATGGTTGCCGAAACAAAGGCCAATCGCCTCAAACTGGCTTTTTCATGCACGAAACACCTTTTTGATTACGCAGGTGCGCGCAAGTGTGCGAAACAAGGGGCAAGATGCCGCCGAAAAACCCGCCGGTCGGCAAGCGGTGATTCTGGCGAGTGCAGCAGACGAGAAAGGCGCCCCGAGTTGGCTTAGGCCAACGCAAGAGGGCGCCTTGAACGTCTGATGTGCCGCCAGAATTAACGCTTGCTGAATTGGGGACGTTTGCGGGCCTTCTTCAGGCCGTACTTCTTGCGCTCGACCATGCGGCTGTCGCGCGTCAGGTAACCTGCCTGCTTCAGCTCGGCGCGGTACTCACCGGCCTCGAGCAGCGCACGGGCGATACCATGACGAAGAGCGCCTGCCTGACCGGAAACGCCGCCGCCGTTGCAGCGAGCGATCACGTCGAAATGGTCGACGGTGTCCGTCACCTTGAAGGGAGCCACTGCCAGGTCGAGCAGCTGCTGGCGCCCGAAGTAGGCAACGCCGTCCTTGCCGTTGACGGTAACCTTGCCAGAGCCGGGAACCAAGCGCACGCGCGCGATGGCGTTCTTCCTGCGGCCTGTGCCGTAATAGATTGCTTCACCGCTCATAAGTTTAGTCCTCCACTTCGAGCTTGACGGGTTTCTGGGCCGCATGGGGATGCTCGGCACCAGCGTACACCTTCAGCGTCTTGCCCATGGCGCGTCCCAGGGTGTTCTTGGGAAGCATTCCCTTCACCGCATGCTCCAGCACGCGCTCCGGGTGCTTTTCCATGGCCTCTGCAAACGACTCCTCACGCAGGCCGCCGGGGAATCCGCTGTGACGGAAGTAGCTCTTCTGAGCGGCCTTCGTGCCCGTCAGGCGAATCTTGTCCGCATTGATGATGACGACGAAATCGCCCGTGTCAACATGCGGAGTGTACTGCGGCTTGTGCTTGCCCTTGAGCAGCGTTGCAGCCTTCGTGGCGACGCGGCCAAGCACCTGGTTCTCTGCATCGATCAGAAACCATGCGCGCTCGACTTCGCCGGGCTTTGCGTAATAGGTCTTCACTGTTTCCTCCATTCATGCAACAGCGCCTGTCACGGCCCTGCCGCATATTGCTTGTGTTTCAAAAGTGCATCGGCTGCGCGGGCGCCGGGATCCTACTCCAGCTGACGGTTACCTGCGGCTCTGGACAACCGCGTCGCCGTTCCGCTCACCTTCTGCGTGTACGGGGCTTTCGAAAGCTACGGGAGAAGTATAGAACGCACCGTGCCGCACTGCAACAAAAAACTGGGAAGCAGGGCACCTATTTCCGCAGATTGCACACGAAACCGTTTGAGGCTTGTGCCCAAGTGGCCCCGCGCCACAACCCCTTGTGGTTCTGCGCCGCTCTTTCCGGGGAAGGCTTCGAGGCGCCGACGTGCCAGAACGCCCGCACGCACGGGACAAGCTGTATTCCATCGCGCTGCCGCACTGCTTGCTGCGCCGTCCCAACCGCGCCGCACGCGGCGGCACCTGGCGACAGGCCCCGGCGCTCCCCTCCTCCGCCCTGCGGAGCCTCTCCCGCGTCGCCA
>JAFUCW010000207.1 GCA_017459485.1 Eggerthellaceae bacterium
GGTAGCCATCATGCGGCTGGGAACTGGGCTTCAGCCACCGCTTGCCAGCGGCCAGCGTGGCCTTGAGCTTCTGGGCGAGCAACCCGTCGTCGCAGACGTGGTCGATGGAGCTGACGTCGCGTTCGCGGGCGCCGCTGCGTGCGACGCGAGCTTCTCGTACGCAGGAGAGGTCGTGGTCCAGGGTGCGAACATGGTGGTCCCTGCGGGGGCGGTCGTGTCGCTTGAGGGGAAGAGTGGGTCGGGCAAGTCCACCATGCTCAAACTCTTCATCCGTTTTTGGGACGTGCAGGAAGGGCGGATCGAGGTATCGAAGGAAGACGTTCGCCATGTGAACACGACATGCTTGCGTTCTCTGCAGGGCTACATGACCCAGGAGACCCATCTGTTCGACGGGACAGTGCTGGAACACCTGCTTATTGCTCTGCCCGAAGCTACGGAAGGCCAGGTGCGAGACGCCTTGGCTCGGGCGCAGATTCTGGATTTGGTGGACAGCCTGCCCCAGGGCCTTGACACAGCAGTTGGGGAACTTGGGGACACGCTTTCCGGGGGAGAGCGGCAACGCCTGGGGCTTGCGCGCATATTCTTGCAGGACGCGCCATGCATCTTGCTCGACGAGCCTACAAGCAACCTTGATGCCTTAAGCGAGGCTGCGGTGATGGACGCGCTCATGGGCGTGCGCGAAGGCAAGACGATGGTGCTAGTGAGCCATCGTCCTTCTACCACGCAGTTCGCCGATATTCGCTACAGCATGGATCGCGACCGCGTGTCTTAGCGCAGGGAGGGAAGAGAAGATGGGTGCTATGGTTGATGCAACAGGGAAGCCGGTTGGCGCGACAGGAAAGTCGGTTGGCACGGCAGATAAGTCGGCTACGGCCGAAACGGACGGCCATTCGGTTGCCGCTGTGGAGTCTTTGTATCCTTGGCCAGAGCACGAAGGCGTGATCTATGTGCAGCGCGGAGTGCTGTGCAAGGAACATGATCGTGAGGGCGGTCAGGGGGCGTCCAGCTTAGCAGCGGCAAAGGCTGCGAAGGTCGATGCGGATGCTGCCACTCTTCGGAATGCGCAGAGGACCTGCGAGGATCCGGGAGGTCAGGGCAGTCGTGTTGACAGCGACACATCCAAGGACGCGAAGCGCATTGCGCCCCCTCAGGCGAAGCGCGGGAGAACAGGTGCTTCACGTGGACTGTGGGCAGCGGCCGGAATCGTGTTTTTCGCACTGGGGGCGGTCGGCGTCGTTTTGCCGATTTTGCCGACGACCCCTTTCGTGCTGGTGGCGGCGTTCTGCTTCGCGCGCAGCTCGCAGCGCCTCGACGACTGGTTCAAGGGAACGAAGCTTTACAAGCAGGTGTTCGAAGGGTTCGTGACCAAACGCCAGATGACGGTGCGTGCCAAGCTTTCCATTCTGATACCGGTAACCGTTCTCATGGGCATTGGTTTTGCTCTTATGGGACGGGTTCCTGTGGGTCGGATCATTTTGGCCGTGGTGTGGGTTGCCCATGTCATCTACTTCGGCTTCGTCGTGAAGACCGAGCCTTCCGCGGCCGCGGGTGCCTGAAGGTTGTAGGGACGGGATGCTGCGTCGGCGCACCGCCATGCCGCTGTGCCGACGCACCGTAATGCCGACGCACCGTCATGCGACTGACGGCTATGCATGTGGGTTGCCACGCAGACGCTCCGCTGTGCCGCCATGCCATCGTGCGCGTGACAGCTGCGGGGACGGCCCGCTGCATCCCTATGCCGTACGTGCTGAAGCAAGAGACGAGCGCGTTGAACGCTTAGGAAGCTGCTAAACTGGGGATATGCGTTATTCCGAGGAAGACATACGCCCGCAAGGCGAGCTCGTGTTCGTCGACGGGATCGAGGTGCGCGTTAACCGCAAACGCATGAAAAGCATGCGCATGCGGGTAGTGCCACCCGATGGCCACGTGGAAGTGAACGTGCCTGTGCGCATGCCCGTCGACGACGTGAAGGCGTTCGTGCGTGCGAAGCGGACATGGGTTGCTGGCGAACAGCAGCGGCTGTTGGATTCGCCGCAGACCGCAGCAGAGCTGGCAAGCGATGCAGAGAAGAAGGCATGGCGCGAAGTGGTCGAGGCGTTCGCCCCTGCGCTTGTGGAAAAGTGGGCGGCCGTGCTGGGTGTGGCGCCGGGCGCATTGGCGTACCGCAACATGCGCAGTCGTTGGGGAAGCTGTCAGCCATCCACGGGCCGTATCTGCCTCAATACACGGTTGGCGCTCTATCCGCCCGAATGCTTGGAATACGTGGTAGTCCACGAGCTTTGCCACCTGCGCGAGCATGGGCACACACCACGCTTTTGGGCGTTGGTGGAGTCTTGTTTGCCCGATTACAGGACCGCAAAGAGAAAGCTTAGCGAATAACGCGTTCTGCTAGACTACCCTTGTTCAACAATTCTTTTTGAAAGGAAGAGAAGATGTACAAGACAGTTGCGATAATCGACGGCATGATGTGCGGAACCTGCGAGGCTCACGTGAACGACGCCATTCGCGCTGCACTCTCCGTGGACAAAGTGAAATCGTCGCATTCCAAGGGCGAGACGACCATCATCGCCGACGCGGCGTTTTCCGAAGACGAGGTTAAGGCAGCGCTTGCCGAAACGGGTTATGCGGTGCTTGGTGTGGAAAGCGCTCCCTACGAGAAAAAGGGGCTCTTCGGCGGCGGCGCACGGTAGCGCGGCATACGACAGTCGCGCCGCAAACGACGGAGGTGCCCATCCTTGTCCCTGGGACCTGTGCGGTATTCGACAGACAAAAGACCCGGAGGGAAGGGATTCTCCGGGCCTTTTGTTTAACATCGGCGCTGCTGGGCGGCGCCAAGAGGTAGGAAGGCGATTGCTAGCCGATCAAGATTTTCAGGTCCTCGTCGACGGTGCCGATGCCGGCTATGCCGAAGTTCTCTACGAGCACGTTGGCCACGTTGGGGGAGAGGAACGCAGGCAGCGTCGGGCCCAAGTGGATGTTCTTCACTCCCAAGTAGAGCAACGCGAGCAGCACGATGACGGCCTTCTGCTCGTACCAAGCGATGTTGAACGCAAGAGGTAGGTCGTTGACGTCGTCAAGCTCGAAGATCTCCTTCAGTTTGAGGGCGATCAGCGCCAGCGAGTACGAGTCGTTGCACTGTCCGGCGTCGAGCACGCGCGGAATGCCGCCAATGTCGCCCAAGTCGAGCTTGTTGTACTTGTACTTCGCGCATCCTGCAGTCAGGATGACCACGTCGTTCGGCAGCGCTTCGGCGAATTGCGTGTAGTAGTCGCGCGACTTGGCGCGTCCGTCGCAACCTGCCATGACCACGAACTTGCGGATGGCGCCGCTTTTCACGGCATCGACCACGGCGTCGGCCAGGGCGAACACCTGCTCGTGTGCGAAACCGCCCACAATCTTGCCGGTTTCGATCTGCGTGGGCGCGGCGCAGCCCTTTGCCTGCTCGATGATGGCAGAGAAGTCCTTGCCTTCGCCGCACTTTCCGCTGATGTGCGTGCAACCGGGATAGCCCGCCGCACCCGTCGTCCACATGCGCTCTTTGTAGCTTTCGGCAGGCGGCACAATGCAGTTGGTGGTCATGAGGATGGGTCCGTTGAACTTTTCGAACTCCTCCTTCTGCTTCCACCAGGCGTTGCCGTAGTTGCCCTTGAGGTGTGGGTACTTCTTGAAGGCGGGGTAGTACTGCGCAGGCAGCATTTCGCAATGGGTGTAGACGTCCACGCCCGTGCCAGCGGTCTGCTCGAGCAGCATCTCCAGGTCGCGCAGGTCGTGGCCGGAAATCAGGATGCCGGGGTTGTCGCCCACTCCCAGGTCGACTTCGGTGATTTCGGGGTTGCCGTAGGTTTTGGTGTTGGCGGCGTCGAGCAAAGCCATGACGTCCACGCCGAACTTGCCTGTCTCCAGGGCAAGGGCTACCAGGTCGTCTACGGAAAGGGAGTCGTCGAGCGTGGCGGCAAGTGCGCGCTGGATGAACGCGTCAACCTCTTCGTTTGTGTGCTTGAGCGCGTTGGCGTGCTTGTTGTAGGCAGCCAAGCCCTTCACGCCGTAGGTGATGAGCTCGCGCAGGCTGCGGATGTCCTCGTTTTCGGTAGCGAGCACGCCTACCGTTGCCGCTTTCGCTTCGAATTCGGGCTCTTCGCCGCTCCAAAGGGCCGCTTCGGGCAGTCCGCTGGGGTCTTTCACTTCGGCAAGCAGCTTGCTTTTGGCAATGAGCGTTCCCTTGATGCGCTCGACAATCGCCTCCTTGTCGAAGTTGGCGTTGGTGATGGTGGTGAACAGGTCGGTGGAGACGCGGCGGTTCACATGGGGTTTTATCGTGTTGCCTTCCGCGCGCATGCGCGTGGTGACGGCCGACATGCCCTTGGTCACGTAGACGAGCAGGTCTTGCATGGCGGCCACATCGGGCTTTTTGCCGCACACGCCGCTTTTCGTGCAGCCCGTGCAACCGGCAGTTTCCTGGCATTGGTAGCAGAACATTTCTTCCATTACTTACCTCCTTGTAAGGTCTTGCGTAAGGGTATGGTATGATGCGCTTCAGTCTATGTCCGTTGTTTTTACAACGAAACGATCTTTTTGAAAAAGGTGGAAGGCGGATTGTTTGCATGACGAAAAGCGCGCAGACAGCAAAACTGTAGCCAGAGGCAATTGCCTTGTTGGTGTCGTCACCCTTGTTCGCGGGGTGCACGCTCGAGCAGACCGAAGCCATGATGGGTTGCCTTCAGCCGCACGTGCGCACGTTTCGCAAGGGAAGTTATCTTTTGCGACAAGGCGATGCCGTGTCTTCATTGGGGATGGTTTTGTCTGGTTCCGTGCTTATCCGCAGCGAAGACTACTGGGGTAACGGCAACATCCTTGCTCGCTCTGGACCAGGCAGTTTGTTTGCGGAGGCGTTCGCCTGCATGCCCAACGCCATGTCGACGGTCGATGTGGTGGCAGGCGAGAAGACCGAAGCGATCTTCATGGACGTTGCCCGCATCATCAGCACTTGTCCTTCGGCATGCGCGCATCATACGCGCCTTATCCGCAACCTGACCAGCGTGCTTGCTCAGCGCAACTACGCGCTCACGCAGAAAATGGGCCATCTGACCAAGCGCACGACACGCGAGAAAGTGCTTTCGTACTTGTCTTCGCGTTCGCAAGACGTGGGCAGTTCGCGATTCACGATCCCCTTTGACCGCCAGCAGCTGGCCGACTACCTCTCCGTCGACCGCAGTGCGCTTTCGTCGTGCCTTGGAGCGCTGAAGAGGGAAGGCATCATCGACTTTCGCAAGAACAGCTTCGAGCTAATGTAGTTCCCATCTGACAAGACGATATGTCCATCGAGTGACGGACATATCGTTTTGTCATGTCCCTTTGCCAGATGGCTAGCATCAGCCTAGGCGGCCCGAGGCGATTATCTCCAGATACGACGTGAGGCAGCAGAGTGCGAACCCCACTGCGATCGCCGCGAACACGATATTGGCCGTCCGCGGCTTTAGGCGCTCGAAGCCCGCGCACACCAGTGGGAACACAAGCCAAATGTAAATGGTCGAGGCAAGGCCAAGGAAGAAGTCGTTTACCAGCCATGCCTGATTCAGGACGTTGAAGGGAAGCTTCTCGTTGTTCCAATACGGGTATTGGCCGGCGGCGTCGGGTTGGTTCACGATGAGCCCGAACGTGAGCTCGAGCACCATAGAGACGAACACCGCGAGGACAAACGTCTTCAAAACCGCTCCCCATAGGGACTTGCTGCTCCCTAGAAGATGTTCCTTGATCGGTTCGAACACAAGCGTCATGAACACGACGCCCAAGCCGTACACCCAGTAGGGATGCCACCAGGGATCTTCCCAAACCGCGTAGTTGTCTTCAACGATATTGAACAGCGAGTCGACGATTACGCAGTAGCCCATCTCTATCCAGTGCCCAACGATGTTGAACACGAAAAAGCACGCGATGAGCGCTCGCCAAAACGCCCACGTCTTCGGAGCGAACCACGACCTGCGCACAATGTTGACCAATGCTTGCATGTTCACATCATAGTTGACGCTCACGAATGTGAAAAAAGGGCTTGGCTTCTGTCATATGCTCGTAACAGAAACCGCACCCCGTTGCCATCCTTCTGCCACCTTCTCTTGTCGCCCCATGCGCGCGCAAGAAGGGAGTAGTATTAGTGTGACTGCTATGCGCCGTGTGGCAGCTACGCGCCGTAGCTGTCACAATGAGTCATGAAACGGGGCATCTTTGGGCGTTGTCCTGCAAAGGTCGTTGATCACCTCTGCGGCCAGCAGCAGGCCCGCAGTGGGCGGTACGGCAGGGTGGGTGCCCGGCAGGCTGCGTCTGCCCGGGTCGGGCCTCTCGCTTTCCTCGTCGGCACGGGGGACGAGCGGTTCTTCGGGTGAGTAGACGACCTTGAAATGCCGAATGCCGCGCTTGCGCGTTTCTTTGCGAATGATCTTGGCCAGAGGGCAGATGTGCGTCTTCGAGATGTCGGCCACGCACAGTTTGGAAGGGTCGCATTTGTTGGCGGTGCCCATGCAGCTGACAAACGGCGTGCCGGCAGCGAAGGCGGTTTCGATAAACAGCAGTTTGGCCGTCACGGTGTCTAGGGCGTCCACAGCGTAGTCGAAAGTGCCGAAGTCGAAAGCGCTTGCCGTGTCGGGCAAAAAGAAGCACCGCACAGCGTTTACCTTGCATGTAGGGTTGATTGACTGGATGCGCTCGCGCATGACATCCACTTTCGCTCTCCCTGCGGTTTCGTGCGTGGCAATGATCTGGCGGTTCAGATTGGTCAGGCCCACATCGTCTTTGTCCACCACCGTCAGTTGGCCTATACCTGCACGTGCAAGCGTTTCTGTGCACATGCCGCCCACGCCCCCAAGGCCGAAGACGGCAAGATGATCCTGTCGGCCAAGCGCTACGAGGGCCAGGATGCCGCCGACACCGAGGCCAAGGCCAAGGCCGATGCCCCGACCGATCCTGTCCACGACGGCTACGAGTTCGTCGGCTGGGTTGTCAACCAGGACGAGTTCGGCGACTACGTGTTGGTGGCCAAGTACAACGAGCCTGTGGTGCCCGAGCCCGCCAAGACGGTGTCCTACATCGACCCGCAATCGGGCCAGATTGTGGTCAAGAGCGTGGATGCAAGCGATCCTGCCGCCACCGAGCCGCCGGCAGCGCCTTCGCATGCGGGCCTGCAGTTCGTCGGCTGGGAGCGCGGTGTGGACGCCAATGGCAACGTGGTCTATGCCGCCAAGTACGCAAGCGACTGCCAGAACC
>JAFUCW010000208.1 GCA_017459485.1 Eggerthellaceae bacterium
CCTGTCAGGTCCCAGCAAGGGCGTGAAGCGCGCTCTTGCCGAGGTCGTTCGCACATACAAGCCCGACTACAAATCTTAGCGCCATGGAACCCAAGATACAGATCCCCTTCTCGCCACCAGATGTTACCGAGGCGGAAATCGAGGCTGTCGCCGATGCGCTACGTTCGGGCTGGATTACCACCGGCCCGCGCACGAAGGAGCTCGAGAAGCGCCTGAAAGATTATCTGAAGGCTGACGGCTGCGCGTGTCTGAACTCCCAGACCGCCTGCGCCGAGACTGCGCTACGTTTGCTCGGAGTGGGCCCTGGTGACGAGGTGATTGTCCCAGCTTATACCTACACTGCGACCGCCTCGGTCGTCTGCCACGTCGGAGCGAAGCCTATTATTGTTGACTGCGCTTCGGGCTCGTTCGAAATGGATTACGACGCAGTGGCTGTTGCGATCAACGAGCGCACGAAGGCTATTATCCCCGTCGACCTCGGCGGCGTACCCTGCGACTACGAAGCCATCTTCAAGCTAGTTGATCAAGCGAAGGGCGTATTCCGACCAGCATCTGAGCTTCAGGAAGCTCTCGGCCGGATAGCCGTATGCGCCGACGCCGCCCATGCTTTGGGTGCACCATGGAAAGGGGCGCCTGTCGGCTCGATCGCCGACTTCACCTCGTTCAGCTTCCATGCTGTGAAGAACCTGACCACCGCGGAAGGCGGCTGCCTTACCTGGCGTTCTATTCCAGGTGTAGACTCCCAAGACATATACCATCAAATCCAGCTGCTGAGCCTCCACGGCCAGAACAAGGATGCACTTGCCAAAACTAAGCTCGGTGCGTGGGAGTACGACATTGTGGGTCCTTGGTATAAGTGCAACATGACCGATATCGCTGCGGCTATGGGTCTCGCACAGCTCGACCGCTATCCAGGCATGCTCAGAAGACGCCGCGATATAATCGGGCGCTACGACGACGCGCTTGCCCCCCTCGGCGTCGAAGGCCTGCGGCATTATGTGGAGGAGCATGAGTCGTCAGGCCACCTTTACATCTGCCGCGTGGAAGGCATCACCCAGGAGCAGCGCAACCGTATCATCGAGGTTATGGCCGAAACGGGCGTGGCCTGCAACGTGCATTACAAGCCCCTTCCCATGATGACCGCCTACAAGAGCCTCGGCTACGACGTCGCCGATTTCCCGAACGCTTATGCCCAGTTTGCGAGCGAAATCACGCTGCCGTTGCATACTTTGCTTACTGACGAGCAGGTGGAATACGTCATTGAGTCGTTCGTTCGCGCCATCGGGGAGGTGCGCTCATGAGGCTGCTTCCCTGGGACCAGCTGCCCGAGGACATGCGCGTCGAGGAGGTACGCCCCTACTACGAGTCGCTTGCGGCCAAGCAGGGTGCGCTCGCGGCGAAGCGTGCGTTCGACGTTGCGGGCTCCCTTGCGCTCATCGTATTGCTGTCGTGGCTGATACTAGGCGTCGCCGTAGCGGTCAAGGTCGACTCGCCGGGCCCTGTGTTTTACCGCCAGGTGCGCGTCACGCAGTACGGCAGAAAGTTCCGCATCTTCAAGTTCAGGTCTATGGTGGCGAATGCCGACAAGATTGGGGCTGCCGTCACAACGGGTGGCGACCCGCGCATCACGCGCGTGGGCGCGGTCATCCGCAAATATCGCCTTGATGAAATTGGCCAGCTGTTTAACGTGCTTACTGGTGACATGTCGTTTGTAGGTACCCGTCCCGAAGTGCCGCGTTACGTCGAGCAGTACACCCCCGAGATGCGTGCCACGCTGTTGCTCCCCGCAGGCGTCACGTCGCTTACCAGCATCATGTACAAAGACGAGGGCCGTCTGCTCGACGCTGCGGAGGATCCAGACCGAACATATGTGGAAGAGGTTCTGCCCGGCAAGATGCGCTACAACCTACAAGGACTGCTCGACTTCTCGCTGCTTGGCGACTTGAAGTTGATGCTCCAGACAGTGGCCGCTGTCGCCGGAGCAAGCAGCAAGCGCAAATCGAATGCCGAAATGCAAGTCATCGCCGACTCTCCCCGAGAGAGCGCATAGCAGGCGGGAAGGCTGATCATGTCGATGAAATACCTTCAGCGAATCGACGAGAACGCTGCGTCTTATCCCGACTGTACCGCAATTGAAACTTCGACGGGCGCTTCGATGACATACGGCGAACTCTGGAGGGCGTCGGAGGCAATCGCGGCATTTATCAGAAGCAGCAACATCCCCGAACACGAGCCGGTGATCGTGTACGGGCACAAAAACCCGCAAATGGTC
>JAFUCW010000209.1 GCA_017459485.1 Eggerthellaceae bacterium
AGCGGCAAAATACCCGTTCCCGTGATGCTGTTGGGGGTCAGGTGGGCGCCAAACTGACCGGCAATAACCACTTTCTCCAGGTCGTCCATCGTGATGCCCGCCTTGTTGAGCAGAGCCACAAACCCAGACAGAATCGCCCCCTTGGCCAGCTGCACTTGACGCACGTCGCTTTGCGTGACCAGCATGCGCTCGGGCTCTTCGGTCAAAAGGAACGCTCGCTTGCCGTCGTCTCCTTCCACTATGACGCGGCTGCGGTAGTCGTCCTCTGCGAACTTTTCCGCCTTTGCGAAAGCTCCGTTTTTGCGCACGATGCCTGTTTTGAGCAACTCGCGCATCACCGCCAGAATGCCGCTTCCGCACAATCCCGCCGGCTCGACATTTCCGATGATCTTGAAATTGTTGCCCTCTTCGGTTATCTCGACTTCTTCGATGGCGCCTTCTGCTGCACGCATGCCAGCAGAGATATTCATGCCTTCGAGCGCAGGACCTGCAGCGCACGAGCAGCTCAGCAGCTTTCCATGGCTTGCAAGTACGATTTCGCCATTCGTGCCGATGTCGATGAACAGCACGTTGCCCGGCTCTTTTTCCAGCTCGCATACGTAGGCGCCTGCAACGATGTCGGCACCGATGTAGGCCGACACGTGGGGCAAGCAGTACAGGCGGGCCCCTGGCGCGACTTCAATGCCTATTGAAGCTGCCGGAAGGTCCTTCGCTCGTGCAAATGCAGGAGCGAAGGGTGCTTTGCCGATGCACCGTGCGTCGACGCCCAGCAGCATGTGCATCATAGTGCAATTGGCGCCCACGGCAATCTCGTAGATGGATTCACGCGGCACGCCAGCTTCTGCGCAGGCTTCGCCGATCATCCCATTGATCGATTTGACCATGGCTTTCTGCAAGTTCGCTACACCGTTTTCCGGATGCTCCAGCTCGTAGGTGATGCGCGTGAGCACGTCTAGGCCAAACACTTTCTGCGCATTGATCTGGGATGAGCTGGCCATATGCTCGCCTGTTGCCATGTTGACCAGCTCGCACACCACAGTAGTCGTGCCAATGTCGATGGCCACGCCATAGAGCGCACCTGTCGTGTCGCCTGCCTCCAAACGGACCACCTGGCCACCGTGCAGCACCGCCGTCCATTCGCCCGGCACCAGCGCTGCTTCCGCCAGCACGTCGAGCGCCACGGCGTCCACATCAAGCTGCTCGCAGATCTGGTCTTCGAAAGGCGTCTGGTCGTCGAGCGTAGGACGATGCACCGTTACCTTACGTTTTTCGGTTTCTGGCGCGAAATCGAACTCGGGCATAACACCCGTAGTCAGCACTTCATGCTTGCGCTCCTTGTGCACTAGTTCGATATGAAGATCTTCGGTGGGCTCTATCAGGCAGGACAGGCGAGTGCCCGCCTCCAAGTCGGCAGAAGAAAGCAGCCGTGCTTCTGTGTCCGAAGCCGGAAACTGCTGGCCGGACACCAGCTTCACGCGGCATTTTCCGCAGGTGCCTTTGCCATTGCACGGATTGTCCACCAACACGTCGTTGCCAAGCAGGATAGCCAGCAACGACGCGCCCGGTACGTATTCGATGGTCCTGCCCGTTGAGTCGATTGTTATCGTTGGCACAACAGTGTTCCCTTCTGCTACTGCGCTCTAGGATTACCACGATATCATGATCGTGGTAATCATAGTAAACAGAGCTAGTCG
>JAFUCW010000210.1 GCA_017459485.1 Eggerthellaceae bacterium
ACCATTGTTATCGCCGAGCACAGACTGTACTGGCTGCGCGTTGTGTGCGACCGCGTGGTGTGTTTGCAAGACGGGTGTGTTGCCTTCGATATACCCATGGATGAATTTGCGCGCTTTACGGAAGACGATTTTCGCAAGTATGGCCTGCGGTCGTTGAATACGCAGCCGGTGTTTACGCCACTTGGCAGCGAATCTGCGCCGAGCAGCCCCCAGGCTCAAGCACCCCAGGAAATGCCGTCTCCTACCCCCGAAGAAACAGGAAGCATCCCCTCTACAAACAACAATATGACCTTGCGCGACTTCCGTTATGCGTACGACAACGCGCAGGCGCTCGATATTGATGTGCTGGAACTCCCTGCCAACAAGGTTATTGCCATTGTGGGCCCCAATGGTGCGGGCAAGTCCACCTTCGCCAAAAGCCTGTGTGGACAGCTGCGAAAAAGCAAGGCGCTGGTCGAAATGGACGGCACCACCCGCAATCGCCGAACCCTTGCTAAAGAAACTTATATGGTCATGCAGGACGTGAACCACCAACTCTTTTGCGAAACGGTGGATGAAGAGCTGCGCCTGGGAACCGATGCGAGCGACGAAGCGGTTGCCGCAATGCTTGAAGCGCTCGATCTGAAAGACTTGGCAGAGCGCCACCCCATGAGTCTTTCTGGCGGGCAGAAGCAACGCGTGGCCGTGGCGTCCGCCCTGCTTTCGGACAAGAGCCTGCTTGTGTTCGACGAACCTACCAGTGGCATGGACTTCCAAAACATGGAGCGCACCGCTGCCCTTATCCAGTCGCTCCGCGGCAAAGCAAGCGTGTTCGTAGTCACCCACGACCCCGACCTAGTTCAGCGCTGCTGCACCCACGTCATCCGCCTGGAACACGGCGAAGTCGTCCACTAGCCGACCGCATTTTCCTTAGCGAATACTTCGCGAAATAACACTACTCGCAACAAACGCTGGACTCTTCCTTCGACAGTTCTTGCACGTCGGTACAGCATGCGCGCACAAACTCTGCATCGTGGGTGATAACCAATATCGCGCGCCCCTCCTGCGCGGCAGACTTAAGCTCTTGGGCAACAACGTGCATATTGGCAGCATCAAGCCCGCTGGTAGGCTCGTCAAAAATAAGAACAGGACGCTGCGAAAGGATGGCCAGCGCTAGAGCCAGGCGCTGACGTTGTCCGCCCGAAAGAGCAGCAGGGTGTGTGGCGCGATATTCGTAAATACCAAGTCGCTCAAGCAGTGCCCGTGTGCGCTCAAGCATGCCGTCGTCGGGAACACAGCCCAACAACAGCTCATCTTCCACCGAAGGAGTGAAAAACTGGGTGGCTGTATTATTGGAACAGAACCATACGTTTTGCCTGCGCGTGTGCGCACGTACAGGGGCGCCGTTAAGCACAACGCTTCCGCTTGTTTGCCGAATGAGACCAGACAGTATTTTTGCAAGCGTGGTTTTTCCCGCGCCGTTGCACCCAGTTAAGGCATGAATGTGGCCTGGATATATTTCTATGTTGACGCCCTGCAAAAGCGTGTGCCGATGTTTTGTAAGACCAACACTCTCCCCTGCAAGAGCAGGATGTTCGCTTTGCTCCTCAGCAGGAGTGTTATGAAAGTCAGAAAGCCGTACTGGGGTTGCACTGCGCAAGCCACAGGAAATCCGCTGTGTATCCGACATAGCACACAGGTCACGGTCGGTTAGTTCTTGAACGAGTTCCCCCTCTTCGAATAGAAGGTAGCGATCGGCAAGGCCGTGAAGCCACGACAGACGATGCTCTGCGACAACAAGCGTGTAGCCTTCCGCTTTAAGTTGTTTCAGAATTTCGGAAAGTTGCGCGATGCCCATTTCGTCAAGATTGGCAGTTGGTTCGTCAAGGACAATAATACTTGGCGCAGGAGCAGCTGTAGAAGCGATAGCCACCCGCTGCGCTTCCCCGCTGGAAAGCACGTCAAGCGACTGGTGTCGTAAGCGTTCAACACCAAAAGCCTGGATAGCGGCATTGGTGCTCTGGCGAATTTCAGCTTGACTAAAACCCAAGTTTTCACAAGCGAATGCAACCTCGCCAGCAAGTTCCGAAGAGAAGAATTGGCTTCGCGGATCCTGAAAAACACTTCCTACCCTACGGGCAATTTCGAAGGAGGGCAGATTGGTCAGCGGCGTGCCGTCCACTTCAATTGCACCCGCCAATTCGCCCTTGTAAAAACCTGGCGCAAGACCATTGATAAGGCACGTGATGGTGCTTTTTCCACAGCCCGACTTTCCTATGAGCGCCACACAACTACCGCGTTCGACGGCAAGATTAACATGGAAAACGCCTTGATTGCTTTCGGCATAACGAAAGCTTACATCGTGCAACTGAATAGCAACGGGGATATGCTGGATAGTACCCGTCATTGCAGTATGTCCTTCGGGAACAGTGGCAAAGCAAAAACGATGACAAGGCACACCACCCACACGAGTATCCAGACAATATCGAGCGACTGCATACGCTTTCCGTAATAGCTTGCCCGCTGCCCTGGACGCTCGGCACCGCGGGTTATGGCAGATACCGTAAGCTGGTCTGCCACCTGCAAGCAACGTAAGAGCAAGGGGATGGCAACGTATTCACAAGTGGCAAGCGGGTGACACAACATGTTTGAAATACGGGTAAGCCCCCGGTTACGCATGGACAACGCAACGCTTGAAAGCTCGGCTTTCATGGTAGGAAAGAAGCGGAAAACAACCAGGAGCCCTAATATGGCAAAAGTTGGAAGCTTAGAGCGGGCAAGGAACGCAGATATTTCACCAGGTGGCGTCGTTATAAGATCCCATGCAGCAATAAAGACGGGATAGAGGTTCCAAAACAACAGCACGGTGAACTCGGAGAACACGGGCATGCGCAACCCATACTGCGATATAGCAAACAACAATACGCCAAGAGCAAGCTGGAAAACCAGGAACGAACCAGCAAGATGCCATTTTCGTTCCAGAAGCGTGCCTGTATATCCTATGACAGACAGAGCTGCAGACACAAACGGGTTCGAAGACAAAACCGAACACGCAAGCGCACAAAAGAAGACGGCTAGTTTTGCCGCAACTGCAAATTGTCTACCCTGCTCTTGCACGTGAGCAGCCTCTGCTGGCGATACTGTCATGCTTTGCACCAAGCTTTACACAAACACGTACCTAAAGGACGCCCGCCTTGCGAAAGTGTTTGTCGAGCAGCTTAGTGCCGATGAGAGCGCCCACAAAAGCACACACAAGGGTAAGGATAAGAATGAAGGCAAGCCAGCCTGGTTCGGTGTAGTACTTCAGGTAGTCATCCACGTAGGACTGGTCCATTCCGCTTTCCATAGCAAAGCTGTAGTACACATCCCAGAAGAAGAGAATGGGCAACAAGTTGGTTCCCTGATGCAGCAGCCCGTTTGCCGTCCACGATGCAATGATGCGTTTGGGGTTGCTGTACGACCCACGCTTCCAAAGAATTGCTTCGCTAACAAGGCCAAC
>JAFUCW010000018.1 GCA_017459485.1 Eggerthellaceae bacterium
CAGGCGCATCTCGTCGCCGTAGAGCATGGAGGGCACGCTCTCGCCCACGTTCACCTCGAAGTGAAGGCCCTTCTCCCTCGCGCGCGACCACAGCAGGTTCACGATGTCGGAGAGCATGCGGGAGGTTTCGTACTGGGACTCTGCAAGCTCCATGCGGCCGGACTCGATCTTGGAGATGTCGAGCACGTCGTTGATCAGCGAGAGCAGCATGCGGCTGGCGTTCTGGATGCTGGAGGCATTTTCGGCAATCTCCTTGGTTGCCTGCTGGTCGCGCAGCGTCATCTCGTTCAGGCCGATGATGGTGTTGAGCGGCGTGCGGATCTCGTGGCTCATGGAGCTGAAGAAGCGGCTCTGCGCGTCGGAGAGCGCCTTGATCTCCTCCTTCTGGGCATGGGCGATATCGTTTTCGTATTGGAAGAGAATCTGCTGGTAGCGCACCAGCAGTGCGATAAGCAGCGACACGGCTACAATCGAGAAGGCGATGTGCAGGAAGCGGAAGCTGTCGGAGAGCCCTATCTGGTACAACTCCGGGTGCTGGTAGGAGTAGTACGCCGTACCGAAGAAGATGGCCAGGCCCACGATCATCAGTATCCAGAAGGAACGTCCCTTGAACACCATGGCAATGTAGACGATAGCGATAATGAACCAGATGGGCACGCCGCTGTAGATGCCGCCTCCCACCAGAATGCCTATGGGGAAGGTAAGGTAGATGGCGAACACCACCAAAACGATGTTACCCACGTAGTAGTTTTCCGTGCGGAACGCCCATACGATGGCAAGGCTGCAGACCACCAGCGCCACAGCGGACACGACGGTGAGCTCTATCGCCAGAGGGGCAACAAGGGAGATGACCAACGCCGAAAGCAGGCCGAGCACAACCGCGATGCTCCCGAAGATGAACATCTGGTGCTCGAGCGTACGCCCTTCCTTGAAAAAAACGCTTTTTAGTCGTTCGACCATCTATCTCCTTGCTGTGCGCGTCCGCATCGTGGGGCTCGGGAGCGTGCGCCCTCTGGCGCCTATCTCCAGCGCCGTCATTCGACAGACTCCAGCTCTTCGATTGCACCAGGGAAGTCGAACTGGGCGACCTTGTCCATGATCGGGCCAAGCAGATCGGGCAGCGCCTTGCCCTTGTACGAGCGGTCCGCGAGCGCACCCACGTAGTCTTCCACCGCATCGGCTTCGAACGTTTCCAGCAGGTTGCGCACGTCGGCAGAGATCTTGCGCCATTCGGTAATGTCGAGCGACGTCAGCCGCGCAGGCTGATCCTCCTCTTCCTCCTGCATGGCTTCGGCAGGTGCATCGGCCTCGGGCTCAAAGATCTGCGGATTGGCATGAAGCAGGCCCAAAATACGCCGATACTCCTCCATCATCTGGTCGTGGTGGCGCCGAATAGTTGCCTCGTCCGCCTCCTTCGCCGCCATCTCCTCGGTGTAGGCGACCTCGGACAACTCCATGGCGCCAATCGTCTTCGACGAACTCTTCAGCGCATGGACCAAGATGGCGTAGTTCTTCCAGTCTGCCACGGCGTAGTAGGCCTGAATGTCCGTGAGGTTCTTGTCGGAGCTTTCGCAGTAGATGCGCGCCAGCTCCACGAAGTCTTCCAGGCTGCCTCCGCAATAGGTGAGCGCCGTGTCCATGTCGATGCCTTCCATGGCGTCGAACGGGTCCGCAGAAGGTGCGTCGGGCGTGCCCGGCACCGGGGCGGGTGCGCCAACGGTCGCGGTGGCATTGCCAGCGGCAAGCGAAGAGCCTGCCGAGTCTGCAACGTCCGAGAAGATCTTCTTCTCGTCGGGAATGAAGTCTTCGAGCACCTGGTTGAGCACCGCGTTGTCGATGGGCTTGGCGACAAACTCGTCGAAACCCTCTTCTAGGAACATCTCGCGCGAGCCGGCGATAGCATTTGCCGTGAGCGCGATTATCGGCACTTTCGTGTAGTACTCCCCCGCCTTCGCCCGGATCTTGCGGAAGCACTCGATGCCGTCCATGCCGGGCATCATGTGGTCCATGAACACGAAGTCGTAATCCTGCGAATCGATCTGCGCAAGGGCCTCGTCGCCGCTGTTCGCCGCCGTGATCTTGATGCGGTACTTGCGCAGCAGGCCTTCGACGACCTTGAGGTTCATCAGGTTGTCATCGACCACGAGAACCTTGGCGGTGGGCGCCTCGAAATGGCGCATCTGCTGATACTTGCGCTGAGTCGCCAAGATGCCGCCGCCGTCGACCAGCTCTGCAAGCGTCAGGGCGTTGTAGGGGGTGTAGCGCGCGTGCATGCGGTTGTTCGGCGCCTCGTGCTGGCGGTCAAGGATGAGGATGGTGGACGTCTGCGCGGAGACCTCGTCGAAGTAGGCGGGATCTTCGGCGTATTCGTCGATGCCGATAAACAAGTGCGTGAACTGCCCCTGGCGCAAGCGGCGCTTCAGTTCGCCCAACGACGCGGCACGATGCACCGTGATGTCAAGGTGCTCGGAGATGTGACCGATATGGCTGACGTAGTCGTCGCGCATGAGACTTTCGGTGCTTTCGGCGTTGAAGTACCAGATGGCGCGCACACGTTCGGGGTGTGTGACGGCAATGCAGGGGCGTTCGTCGCGCACCTCCTGCGGAATGGAGAACGTGAACTCGCTGCCCTTCCCCTCCTGGCTGCGCACCGTCAAAAAGCCGCCCATCTTCTTGATGAGCGCGCTGGAGATGGTAAGTCCCAGCCCCATGCCCTCCACGTTGCGGTTGCGGTCGGGGTCGGCCTGGTAGAAGTCCTGGAAGATCTTTTCCATGTTTTCTCGGCTCATGCCGATGCCGGTGTCCTTGATCGACACGATCAGGTTCACGCCGTACTCTTCGGGACGAAAGCCCACCGAAACCACCACGCCGCCTTCGTTGGTGAACTTGATGGCATTGCCGATCAGGTTGTTCATGACGCGGCGCAGCTGCTGTTCGTCGCCGTAAAGCAGGCACGGGATGCGCGGGTCGCAGTCGAAAATGAGCTGCAGGTTCTTTTCGCGGTTCTGGAACACCGTCATGTTCATGACGTCGTTGATGGTGGACGTGATGTTGTACGCGCGGGGGGAAAGCGTGTGCGTGCCCGCCTCGAGCGCAGCGTAGTCAAGGATGTCGGTGACGATGGTCTGCAGCTCTATGCCCGTCATCTGAATGTCGAGTGCGCGGTTGTGCGCGGTTTCGGGCAGGTCCTCCTGGAGCAGGATTTCGCTCATGCCGGAGACGGTGTTGATGGGCGTGCGCAGCTCATGGCTCGTGTTGGCGACGAAGTCGTCCTTGATCTTCTGCACCTTGTCGATCTGCGCGTTGAGCTCGGTCACCTCTTCCTCGAACTCTACCGTACGGTAAATGCTGTAGTACTCCAGGCCGTTGAGCACCAGCCAAGAAAGCAGCTGCAAGGCCATGCGGTCGCGTTCAAGGGAATCGCTCGAGATCTGGAATGTATGCAGGAAGAACACGTGGTAGGCAAGCAGCAGGATTTGCGTAACAAACACTGCATCGAGCACGGGACGAAGCCGGTAAAGGCCGAAAAGCACCGTAAACACGCACATGGTGGGGATCACGTTGTTGAAATTCTCTGCATAGGCGCCGTAGAAGAAGATGCTCACGCACGAAAAAAGCGTGATGATGATCGCGCGCGTCATGTGGTCCCTGAAGCCCGTGATGTGCGCTCACCACACGAAGGCCACCTCGAAAGCCAGAATGATCACGAACGGGGTCCACCAACCCAGCGTGGCGGTCACGTACATCAAGAACACGGAGAAGATCGTGAACGAGATGGTAATGAGCGACTCGCGCTTTCGCTCGCGGGCCAAGCTTGTTTCAGAAAGTGCCATGCCGGTGCCTTTCTAGCCGATGCCTTCACAGGACAATGTCCTGGAACGGGCGAAACGGAAAAACGGGTCGGCGCCCCCGTGCGCCGAAACGACGGATGGGCCGACCCCTGGAAAAACGCCCCTAAGCGCATCCAATAGGACACCTGGCCTCATCATTCTTCTTCCTTCAAGTAGTCGCGCAGCTGCGATTCCATGCCCATGAATACGTCGGTAATCTGGGGGTCGAACTGCAGCCCGCGTGCATCTTCGATGATGTCGAGGCACATGCGCATGGGGCGGATGCCCGCCTTGTACACACGGTCTTCGTAGAGCGCGTCGAACACGTCGGCAAGCGCCATGATGCGCGCGCACAGGGGGATGTCCTGG
>JAFUCW010000211.1 GCA_017459485.1 Eggerthellaceae bacterium
GATGCACCGGGCGACACGCTTAGAACGGTGGTCATACCAAAGCTTCCCTTCGCCCGCCCCAGCGACCCCCTCTCGCGCGAACGCGAACAGAACGACCCGCAAGCATGGGCGCATTACGTCTTGCCAGCTGCGGTTCTGGAGATCAAGCAGGCGGCAGGGCGCCTGATACGGTCCTCCACCGACACCGGGTCGCTTGTGCTTGCAGACGTGCGGCTTGTCACCAAGAACTACGGCAGCACGTTTTTGCGGTCGCTTCCCAGCAGCAACGTGAAAACAATGACGTGTGTCGAAATAGTCGAAGCCCTTTCGACGAAAGCGGAAGGGTAGCGCATGTCGCACCGCAAGGTGATGCACATAAAGAAACGGACCGAGGGCACTTCCAACGAGCTGTCGTTTTCGGTGCTTGATGCGAAGAGCAGTGTTTCGGACGCGCCAAGCGCCTCCCCGCGCACGCTTTCGGCATTGGGGAAAGTGTCGGTTTTCACCGTTCCCGACAGGCAAAGCGGCGAACCGTCTGCTGCAATAAGCTCGTTTGGCATGTCGCAGCGGCGCAAAAACCAAGCGGCGGCTGCCGTAGGCGGATCGGTGATCTACTCGCTTCCCATGCAGGAGGTCAAGAGCCGCAAGCGCCATCGCCGCTTTGTGCGCCTGCTTCAGGCAGTGGGGGCGCTCGCCCTGGTCGCCATCATCGTTTTGGCCGGCGTCCAGCTGACCGGCAATGTGGTGCAACGCCAGAAAACGAGTCACGCCTCCATCGACACGGCAATCGAGCTCTTGGCCCAGACGGACGAGGCCATGTTTGCGCTCGATGATGCAGTAACGGCCCCTGCCCAGAGCAGCAACCAGGTTCTCAAGCAGCGCATTTCCGATCTTGCCGCCGCCGCTTCGCTGCTCGACCGCGCTGCCAATGCGGCGGAAGAGGCGGCAACCTTGACGGCCGACTCCGTAAACGCCGAAACGGCCGCCGAAGCGAAGGCGTCTGCTGCGGCGCGCAAGGACCTGGTCGAAGCGGGCCGTATCGTGCTGATTCAAGGAGCAGCTGCAAAACGTGCCGCCGACCTTGCGGTTCGTACGTGGGATGCGGCTGCTGCCGCAGATGCCCTGGCACGACAGGCAGTCGAAGCGCTCGAGGCGAACCCTAAGGCCATCGAGGAGTCCATGGGGCTCAGCGAACAGGCGATCGCGGGGTTCCAGGACGCCCTGGTGCTGTTGCGCCAAGCGAAAGAGGTCTACCCTCAGGCGGACTTTTCCCTGCTTGAAGAATATCTTGAACTGCGCGGCGCGGCACAGCAGAACGCTCTTGCTGCCGACGAAGCGGCGCAGGCAGGAGACGAATCCCTGGAAAACGCCAACACGATTGCCTACAACAGCGTCGAAGGGCAGGCTGCCCGAATTGCCGCCCAGATGCCCGAAGACCCTGCCCAGCCCGTGGTAGACGTGTATGCCGTCGTGGGGGCAGAGGCAGACGCGGCCTACCAGGAAGCGCGCGAGCGCGCCTCGAGTGCCGACGCTGCTTTGCGCACCTATTTGGAGGAAGCGCGATAACAAGCGGTTTTTGCTGTTCATCTGGGACTTGTTGACATAATTTGTCGTATACTGCCTAACTAGATATGCCCAGTGGGACAAGCATCTTACAAACGAAAGGCAGCCCCATGTCCAAAATAATGGAAGACGTTGCATACTTATCCCAGGAAATAGGCCCAAGACCTGCGGGAACGGAAGAAGAGCAGCAAGCTGCGCTCTACATTGCAGACCAGATACAGAAACGCACGGGCTTTTCGGCCAACATAGAGGATTTCACCTGCGCAGTCCACCCTGGAATCGTAGAAGCGATTCTCTTTGGTGCCGCGGCCCTCTTTTCGCTGCTTGCCATCTTGTTCAGGATCTTCGTCATTCCTGCATTCCTTGTCAGCCTGCCTTGCGCACTGTTTTATGTGTTCGAGCTTATGGA
>JAFUCW010000212.1 GCA_017459485.1 Eggerthellaceae bacterium
GCTCTCCGCCTCTCCCAGGTCCAGCCCTTCGCCGGCTGCCCGCATCCCGAACGGTCTCGGCACATCGCGCCCCCCGCATTCCCCGGGCACTCGCTGGCCGACGCGCTCCCCACCGCCCCCCCCAGGCGGGGCACAGCAGCATTTGCCCTGCATGCATGCGGGATTGGTCCCTGCCACTGCGCACAAGCAGATCGCAGCGGCGCAAGCCCAACAGGCGGCCCAAAAACGTGGGGCCGGGCGCGTGTGGTAGTATTGCGCGCATCACCTTTACAGAAGAAAGAAGGACGACATGCCTAAGATTCTTTGCTTGAACAACATCTCTTCCTATGGTACCGACCAGCTGCCGGGGACCTACGAGCTGACCGACAACGTCGCCGAAGCCCAAGGCATACTGGTGCGCAGCGCCGCCATGCACGACATGGAGTTCGGACCCGAACTGCTGGCAATCGGCCGCGCGGGCGCGGGCGTCAACAACATTCCGCTCGAGCGCTGCGCCGAAGCGGGCATCGTGGTGTTCAACACTCCCGGCGCCAACGCCAATGCGGTGAAAGAGCTGGTCATAGCGGGTATGCTCCTTGCCAGTCGCGATATCGTGGGCGGCATCCAGTGGTGCCGCGACAACGCGGACGACGAAGGAATCGCCAAGTCCGCCGAATCGGCGAAGAAGGCGTTCGCCGGCACCGAAATCTACGGCAAGAGCCTAGGTGTGATCGGGCTGGGTGCCATCGGCGCCAAAGTGGCACGCGCCGCCATCGACCTGGGGATGGACGTCTACGGCTGCGACCCGTATGTGTCGGTCAACGCCGCATGGAACATCGACACGCGCGTCACGCACGTCAACGACCTGGACGACATCTTCGAAAACTGCGACTTCATCTCCATCCACGTGCCCGCGCTCGACTCCACCAAAGGCATGATCAACGCGGCCGCTATCTCCAAGATGCGCGACGGCGTTGTCTTCCTCAACTTCTCGCGTGACACGCTCGTGGACGAAGCTGCCATGACAGAGGGCCTCGCAAGCGGCAAGGTTGGCATGTACGTAACCGACTTCGCCACGCCAGGCGTCATGAAGATGCAACATGCGCTCGTCCTTCCCCATCTGGGCGCCTCAACAGCCGAAGCAGAGGACAATTGTGCCTTGATGGCGGTCGAAGAGCTGGTCGACTACCTTGACAACGGCAACATCACTAACTCGGTGAACTACCCTGCCGCCACGTTGGGAGCTCTGCGCCCAGACGAAGGTCGCATTGCCGTGCTCCACAGGAACATCCCCAACATGATGGGGCAAATTACCAACGTGCTCGGCAAAGCGGGAGCCAACATCGCCAACATGGTCAACGCATCGCGGGGCGACTTCGCCTACACGCTCATCGCGCTCGACGCACCCGCCGAACAGGCTGTCGTCGAAAGCATCGGCGCCGTCGAAGGAACCATTCGCGTACGGGTATTAAAGTGACGTTTGAGTAAAAAAGCACCCCAGAGCGCCCATTTATGGCAAGATATCCTTTCGGAAAAGACTCGCGCATCAAATACGCAGTGCAAAGGAGCCAGAAGTGGGTATTTTCTCCAGATTTGAACGTAGCATGGAAAACGGGCTCGAAGGCGCTGCCGACAAAATGTTCGATGCGCCTATCTCTCCTGTCCAGATAGCGAAAAAAGCCGAACGCGCCATGCGCCGCGAAAAGATGGTCGGAGCGGGCAAGCAGTACGCGCCCACACTCTACACGGTGCTCGTCAACCCCGACGACGACGCGCGCCTGTTCGGCTACTACCCCACCCTTGCAGGGGAAACAGAAACCTTCCTGGCGGCACAAGCAGAGCAGGAGGGCCTGACCATGGACGGGCAGCCGCTCGTGCGATTCATAGTCGACGAAAGCCTGCGCCGCGGCAAATTCGACATTGTCGCCGAACTGGTGTCCGCCCCCATCGTCGCACAGTTGCGCAACGAGGAAATGCAACGCTACGGCCTTGCAGCTCCCGCACCCCAGCAGGCTGCGCCGAAACCCGCTGCCCTACGCAAGGCAACCTCGCGTCCTTCTGCGCAGGCCGCCAAGCCAGCCGTCAAGACACCGCAAGACGATCAGGACGCCTACGTCGCGCACGGCGCTTTCGCCCCCACCCCTCAGCCTGCACAGCCGGAAGCGGAAAGCGGCGGCCAAGACCAGGAAGATGCCGGATGGCAGGATTGGCGCAAGCAACCCCTTCCCTATGTCCCCGAAGAGGAAATCGACCGCTCCATAGACTACGGCGAGTACACGTTCAACAGCCAAGACTTCGAAGACTACGAGCAGCATGGCCCTGCCGTGCAGCCCGTTTCCACCCCTGCGCCGGCACCTAGCCAGCCTTGGGACGAAGAAGAAGACGACGCATCTGCCGCCGACGCGGACCTTTCCGGCTTGGACGTGGAAGCCTACAATCCCTACCTGCACGACTCGCGCGACCTGGTCGAGAACCAGAATGCCCCTGCGGTTCAGCCTTCCAACACAGTAACGTTTGCCGGCGAAGCGAAGCCGAACAGGAGCATGGTCAAAGCGCGTCTTGTGGACAAGACGTCAAACCGTTCCTACGACCTAGCTGCCCCAAGGCTTGTGCTCGGCCGCAGCAGTCAAAGCGACGTCATCATCGACGACGTCAATGCCAGCCGCAGCCACGCAGAGCTTCGCCAGGAGTCTCCTGGAGTCTGGATCCTTACCGACCTTGGGTCGACCAACGGCACGCAAGTCAACGGAGAAGCGGTGGCCTCCTGCGAACTTGAACTGGGCGACCATATTGTCATAGGAACGTCCGAACTGGTGTTTCTGCTAGATTAGGGGCACGCGCTTGATCGATATAGCCCTGCTCATAGGAAGGCTGCTCTTCGTCGCATTGCTCTACCTGTTCCTGTTCGCCATCATGCGCACAGGCATCGGCTTGGTGCGCGGGCAGCGGGCCAAAGACAAAAGCTGGACCATTGCCGTGGAGCGCGGTCCCAAGGAACTGCGCGGCGTCCAGATTGCCGTGCACGGACCCGTTATCGTCGGCAGAAACCCCGGTGCCGACATCGTCATCGGCGCAAGCTATGTTTCCGGGCGCCATGCGCGCTTCACTTTGATGGGCCAGAGCCTGTTCGTCGAAGACCTTGGCTCGACCAACGGCACCACCGTAAACGACCAACCCGTGTTCGCGCCGACGGCCTTGCACGACAAAGACGTGGTGACCATCGGCGACGTTGCGATTCGAGTGAGGTTCGCCTAGCATGCCCGGCCGTCCACGCGCAACACCTCGCAAGGCGAAAACCCTTTTCGGCAGCCGCACCGACATCGGTTGCATCCGCGAGCACAACGAAGACAGCCTAATCGTGTCTCCACCGCTCTACGCGGTCGCCGACGGCATGGGCGGACACGCGGCAGGAGAAGTCGCAAGCGAGATTGCCGTGCGCACGATGGCCGAGCGCGCGCCCGACACCGCCGACACCGCCGCGCTTGCCGAAGCCGTTGTCGAAGCGAATCGCGCCGTCATCGAAGCCGCCCACAAAAAGGGGCGGGCAGGAATGGGGACCACCCTGACTGCCGCCGTCCTCGAAGGCAAACGCCTGGCCATAGCGCAGGTTGGCGACAGCCGCGCCTACCTGGTTCACCAGGGCAAAATGCAGCAGATAACGCGTGACCATTCGCTTATGGCAGACATGATAGAAGCAGGCGAGATAACCGAAGAAGAAGCCCGCGTCCACCCGAAGCGTTCCGTGATCACGCGTGCATTGGGCACCGACGTCAACCTACAGCCGGACCTCTATGAACTCAACGTCGCCGAAGGAGACCGCCTTCTGCTTTGCTCAGACGGGCTGTCGAACATGATCGACAACGACCACATTGAAAACATCCTGGTGCGCACGGCCGACCCGCAGCGCGCGGCAAGCATCCTGGTCAACGATGCCATTGCCGAAGGCGGCCACGACAACATCACCGTCGTCGTCCTCGACGTCATAGACAAATCCGAGCTCGATCCGGACGGCGGCGCCCGCACCAAGCATCTAGGCGCCATCGTCATCGGAGTCGTGCTTGCGGCGCTGATCGCAGTGGCCGCGTTGGGCGGCTACGCGTTTTCCCAGCAAGGCGCCTATCTCGCCCAGCTCGACGGCAAGGTCGCCGTCTACCGGGGCACCCCGGGATCGTTTTTGGGGATCGACCTTTCGCACCTTGACCACGTAAGCGACGTGAACGTCTCCGACCTCCAGCCAGGAGTTGCCAAGCGCCTCGAAGAAGGCACCGTTCAGGCGGAAAGCATCGACGCCGCAAACGAACTGGTAGAGCAGTACCGCTCCGACATCAAGGCAGACGTCAAGTGACCCGTCGCAACACAGAGCTCCTTCTGCTCTTGCTGGCTGCGCCCATTGTCGTGCTGCTCTACGCGATGATCGTCGTCAACCAGGGGCTTTCGATCAGCGTGAACACGCTCGGCGTGCCGTTGGGCATCTTCGGCGCCTTCGCGCTTGCCCACTTCGCCGTGCGCACCTGGGCCCCTGGCGCCGACCCCGCCATCCTGCCCATCAGCTTCGCCCTTGCCGGCATAGGCATCGCCTTCGTCACGCGCCTGGCACCCGACCTTGCCGTTCGCCAGGTCGCATGGCTCTACGCAGGCGTTGCCGCCATGGTGGCCGTGCTCATACTCGTGCGTTCCATAGACCGCGTCGCGAACTACAAGTACACCCTGATGGTGGCCGGCTTTCTGCTCCTGCTCTCGCCCATGATCCCCGGCATTGGCCAGGAGATCTACGGCAGCCGCATCTGGCTCGACATTGCTGGCTTCAGCTTCCAGCCAGGCGAGGTTGCGAAGGTCCTTATCGTGCTGTTCTTGGCAAGCTACCTGGCCGCCAACCGGGAAATGCTGTCGGTGTTCACGCTCAAAGTAGGGCCGTTTCGCCTGCCGGACCTGCGCACGCTGCTTCCGTTGCTTCTTATGTGGGGGCTTTCGCTGCTCATCGTCATTTTCGAAAAAGACCTTGGCAGCGCCCTTGTGGTGTTCTTCGTCTTCATCGCCATGCTCTACATCGCAAGTGGAAAGAGGTTCTACCCGATAGTCGCCCTTGTCCTTGCCGCAGCAGGGGCCTTCGCCATGTGGGGAATCTTCTCTCACGTGCAAGTCCGTGTCGCCACCTGGCTCGACCCGTTCGCCGACGCGGCCAACGCGGGCTACCAGCTTACCCAGGCAATCTACTCCATGGCCGACGGCGGCATATTCGGCGTAGGCATAGGCAAGGGCATGGCAGACTTGATCCCCATTGTGGAAAGCGACTTCATCTTCGCCGCCATTGCCGAAGAGACAGGGCTGCTCGGTGCCGCCGGAGTCCTGCTGCTCTACCTAAGCTTCGCCATCCGGGGCATGGCGACCGCCGCACGCGCCAAAAGCGACGTCAGCTCGTTTATCGCAGCGGGCCTGACCACGACCATCGTCCTCCAGGCGTTCATCATCACCGGCGGCGTGACCAGGCTCATACCGCTTACCGGACTGACCTTGCCTTTCATCAGCCAGGGCGGTTCTTCGCTGCTGGCAAGCTTCATTGCCGTGGGGCTGCTGCTCAAATGCGGCAACGAAGGCACC
>JAFUCW010000213.1 GCA_017459485.1 Eggerthellaceae bacterium
CGTGAAATGCCGTCAGGTTCGCTTCCGTTACTGCGACGAGAACATGCCCGTGTTCCTCGATCTGTTCATCTTCGACTACGTGATCGATGCGGACCACACCGTCTTCGACCGCATGCAGCAGGACAGGCGCCGGTTCATAGAATCGCTTGACTCCGACCCCGAACTCGAGTTTTGGGAGCAGGAGGATCGCTGCTACACGGGCCAGGACGAAGAAGGAGGGTCCTTGCTGGCAGCGCACTTCAACGCAGCGGTCGAACAGGAGGGGGATGCGAGTGGGATAATCGCTCCTTCGCGCGACCAGGCCAAAGGCGTCATGTGGGCAATCGACAACCTTGACAGTTTCGACGGCCTGGATTGGATTTCCTCGCTCGATGACGTGTGGCCGCTTCAGCGCGTCGATTTCGAGGGCATCCGCGTGAACGCGATGGCACATTTGGACGAGTACGTGGCCATGCACTACGGCGACTACTACACGCTTCCTAAGATGCTTGCTTCGGAGCGCAACCACTTGGGACAGGCGCTCGAAGACCCTGCCGTTGCTCAGGCGCTTGGTGAAGCTGCCTCTTCGATGGAAGATGTCACATAGCGAAGCTGCCATATAGCCCAAGCCATCCTTTTGTAGAAGTCGCGCTGGCTTGCAGAAGCAGTTCGGCGACTTTATGCGTGCTTATGGCCGCAGGGTGCGGTTAGAGTTCGTTGGTGTCGAGCACGATGGTGAACGGGCCGTTGTTCACCAGGTCGATGTCCATCATGGCGCCGAACATCCCACAGGCAACGTCCTCAACGTCGGCGCGGGCAAGCTCCAGGAAGAATTCGTAGAGGCGCTTGGCTTCGGCAGGTGGCATGGCACCGGCAAACGAAGGCCTGTTTCCCTTCTTGCAGTCGGCGTAGAGTGTAAACTGCGACACGACCATCACGCTGCCGGCAACGTTGGCAAGCGGCAGGTTGGTCTTCCCGCTTTCGTCCTCGAAGATGCGCATCTTGCTGATCTTGCCCCACAGCTTTCGTGCGTCGTCTTCGGTGTCGCCGTGTCCCACGCCCAACAGGATGACAAATCCAAGCCCTATGCAACCATGCTCCTGCCCGTCGATGCTGACCCTCGCGTGCGAAACGCGCTGTATCACTGCTCTCATGGGCACCTCCTTTAATCTTTGCTACGTGGGCATTGCTAGTTACTTGTTTCTTGCGAGCCGCTGTCCGAAGTCTCGCTCGTTTCCGAGCTGCTTGCTGAAGACGATGCGCCTGAAGACGAGGCGGCGGAAGACGAGGCGCCGGAGCTTTCAGGGCTAGCCGAAGACGGACTCGACGAGCTGGAGCTCGAAGCCGCAGGGGAAGAAGAGGACGAACTGGCCGACGAATTGGAGCTAGACGACGTCGAAGACGACCTGGAGCTGGACGAAGAACTTGACGAAGCCGCCTTGGCTGTCGTTTCGGCCACGTTCGACGCCAGCGATTTCTTGTACTTCGAGGCGTTCGGCCCGGTGACTGTGCGCATGTCTAGGTTCATGTCCACTTCCATGTTTATGCCGGACACGGTGCCGGTGCAGCTGTATTGCCAGATGACGTAGTCGCCGGAGTAGGAGGGCTGCTCGTTGTACTCTGCGTACCAGATGGGCCAAGTCTTCAGCTCGTCCACGTTGAGGTGGTCGAGGTCGTAGCTGTTTCCGTAGATCATGGCTTTGTAGCCGGCGTTCTCGATTTCCTTGCAGAATGCAATGGCTGCCTTGGTGGCGTCTTCGGGGGCAATGGAGGCGATGCGCGAATACATGCTGGGCCCTATGACCTCGTAGTCGAACACGACAGGGTATTCCAGTTCCATCCCTTCAAGGGAGTCGATCATGTAGCGTGCTTCTTCTTCTGCTTCCTGCTCGTTGAGCGCTTGGGAGTAGAAGTACGCGCCGCACTCGATCCCTGCAGCACGGGCACCTGCGAGGTTTTGCTTGTAGGTTTCGTCCGCATAGATCTGCCCTTCGCTGCTGCCGCGGTAGCCTATGCGCACGAACGCAAACTCGATGCCGTCGGCGGCAACCGCCTTCCAGTCGATCTCTCCCTGGGTCTCCGAAACGTCGATGCCGGTCTTGTTGGGAGTCTCTTCCTTCGCGCTCGAAGACGATGGGCTGCTCGACGAAGCGCTCGCCGCCGAAGTGCTTGCCGACGCGCTTGCGCTGGAGGAACTGGCTGCTGCCGCAGAGGCGCTGGAAACGGATGCGGGGGAGTCCGACGACGAAGCGTCCAGCGATGTGCTTGCGGAAGAGTCCGTGCGCATGCTCGACGCAAAAGTGTAGGCGCCGAAAAAGGAAAGGAGGATAAGCGCTGCGGAGGCGATGACGCCCAGAATGGTCTTCGCCCGCCTGCTCGACGGCTGAGAAGTGCGCGAAGGTTCCTTTTTGGCGTGGGTGGCTCCCACCTGCATCCCCCTTCCAACGGCCGGTTTTCGTGTGCGCCTTCTGCCTGGGGAGGCGCACGGCATGGCTTTCTTGCGCAACGGCGCTCAAAGGCTGTTACATGCGCGACGGCCGCGCGATTCCGTGCTGAGCGTACAGAATAGTATATCGTGCCCGTTGCGTTGGGCGGCGGCTCTCCGGGAGCCGAGAACGCGCACAAGGACGAATTTGCAGCACGCCAACAGCGGTTGTTCTGCCTTTGTGTTTTTGGCTCGATGGTTCTTATGCCATTCTTTCGGCTGAACGGCGCTGTTTTGCGCTACACTACGGAGATAGCTTTTCATCGGCAGAATCGGTTCGCCCGCACGCAGCTCAAACATACTCGCGCGAACCACCAGATCACACGAAAGTTGGTGGTATGTATGGCTGCTCCTGCAACCGAACACGTTCGCAACATCGCCCTCGTCGGCCAAGACGGCGCCGGGAAGACTTCGCTGGCCGAGGCCATGCTGTTCGTCTCCGGCAAGACCCCGCGCATGGGCACCACGCACGACGGCAAGAGCTACCTGGACTACGACGACGAAGAGATTCGCCGCAAGTTCACCATTTCCACTTCGGTGGCGCCCATCCCCTACAAGGATTACAAGATCAACCTTCTTGACACCGCCGGGTCGCCCGACTTCATCGGCGACACCATCGCAACCATGTACGCTGCGGAGACCGCGCTGTTCGTGGTCGATGCCGTGGACGGACCGCAGGTCATGACCACCAAGCTGTGGAAAGAGGCCGGGAAAATGAAGATTTCCCGCGCCATCTTCATCAACCACATCGACCGCGAGCATGCCGACTTCGACAGCGCCATGGTCTCCCTGCAAGCGCGTTTCGGCAAGCGCGTCAGCCCGGTGACCATCCCGATCGGGCAGGCCGAAGAGTTCAAGGGCGTCATCGACATCGTTCGTATGAAAGCCCGCTACTTCGGAGAGGCCGACACCGAAGAGCGCGTGGAGGACATTCCCGCCGACATGGCCGACCGTGCGAAGACGGCGCGCGAGCAGCTGGTGGACGCCGTGGCCGAAGCCGACGAAGAGCTTATGATGAAGTATCTGGACGGTGAAGAGCTGACCCAGGACGAGATCGAGAAGTGCATCCACGACTCGATCAACCAAGAACTGTTCGTCCCCGTGTACGTGGGCTCGACTATCATCAAGCAGGGCATCCAGGGACTGATGGAAGACATTTCCACGTTCTTCCCGCATCCGCGCGAGCATGCCGCCTATGCCGTGACCAACGGCGACAAGGTGACCATCGACGAAACAGGCAGCCCCGCCGGGTTCGTGTTCAAGACCACGACCGACGCGTTCGTCGGACGCCTTTCCTACGTGAAGGTGCTCACCGGGTTCATGGAGCCTGGCCAGGACGTTGTCAACTCCCGCACGGGTGACAAGGAGCGCATCGGCAAGCTGCTCGTCATGATGGGCAAGGAGTCCACCGAGGTGAAGTCTGCCAAGGCGGGCGACATCATCGTCATTCCCAAGCTCGACAGCGCGCGCGTGGGAGACACGCTTTCCACCGACGGCAAGCTGGAGTTGGAGCCCATGGAGTTGCCCGAGCCCCTTTATGCCGTTGCCATCGAGGCGAAGGACAAGAAGGAAGAGGACAAGTTGGGCACCTTCCTTGCGCGTGCGGCCGACGCAGACCCCACGCTCAAGATCCAGCGCAGCGAGGAAACGCACCAGACGCTCATCTACGCTATGGGCGACGAGCAAGTGAACACCCTGCTCATCCGCTTGAAGGATTCCACGGGCGTGGAAGCGGAGCTCAAGCCCGTGCGTATCCCGTATCGCGAGACCATCCGCAAGACCGCAGAGGCGCAAGGCCGCCACAAGAAGCAGACCGGCGGCTCCGGCCAGTTCGGCGACTGCTGGCTGCGCCTTGAGCCCAATCCGGGCCTTGGCTACGAGTTCATCGACGAAATCAAAGGCGGCGCCATTCCCGGCGGCTTGATTCCTGCGGTGGACAAAGGCGTGCAGGACGCCATGCTCGAGGGCTTCCTGGCGGGATATCCTATGGTGGACATCAAGTGCGCCTGCTACGACGGTTCCTACCATTCGGTTGACTCCAACGAAATGGCGTTCAAGACGGCTGCCCGTATCGGATTCCGCGCTGCGTGCGAAAAGGCCGACCCCGTCATCCTAGAGCCCATGGCCGACATGCGCGTGACGGTAACCGAGGAATTCGCAGGTGCCGTGAGGGGCGACCTGCCTACGCGTCGCGGTCGCATCATGGGTTCTGAGTCGGGCGAAGAGCCGGGAGAGACGGTTATCGTGGTGCGTGTGCCCTACGCAGAGATCGTTAACTACACGCGCGACCTGCGCTCTATGACACGCGGCAACGGCAGTTACTCTTACGAGCTCAACGGCTACGAACAGGCTCCGGCAGACGTCCAGCAGAAGCTGGTGGAGGAATACCAGGCTTCCCGCAACCAGGGGTAACGGCAACAGACACCTAGGTGCAATCGATTGTTTCAGGCCCAGGCAACACGCCTGGGCCTTTCCAGTGTGCCGATTGATGGTGCATCTTGCCCAATGGCGAACGAGTGCCAGGTGCGTATTCGTCATTAGGCGTTGAGCCGGAGTCTTCGGCGGATATTGACGTTTTGTCGATTCTGTTCATTGACGCGGTGTCAAGCACTTTCTACGATGAAGGGGTCTTTTGCCTCATTGACGAAAGAAGGGTGCATGGCAGATACAGCTGCTCCAAACAGGGCATCCCGCGAACCTTTTGATGAGCCTGCGTCCACTCGCCGCGACGAATTTATAGCCGTTGCGCGTGGGTTTTTCGAAGAGAAGGGGCTCGAGCGCACTCACATCAGCGACATCACCAAGTCGCTGGGAGTTACCCGTAGCCTTTTCTACCATTACTTCCCCGACAAGGATGCGCTTGTCGAGGCCGTCCTCGACGACTACGTGGGCGACTTTGTGCAAATGACGCATTACTGGAACGAAGGGCGCGAGCGGGGAGACATCCGCGGGGCCCTGCAAGGCTGCATCGCCATACTGCGCCGTGGGATCTTCGACAAAGACCAGTTCCGCACCGATCTTGCCACCAACGAAAACGCAAGCCTCTACATCAAGTTCGTGCACCGCGCCGCCGAGGCGTTGGGGCGCTATATCACTGAAACGACGGTGGTCGACTACGCAGCGCACCACCAGATCCACATCGACCATGTGTACGAGACCTTCTACATGCTTATCGTCGGGATGATAGGGTTCATGCGCCGTTATCCGGATGCATCCGACGAATTGCTTGAGGACCTTGTTGCGCAGACTCTGCGCTTGGACATGAGCGAGACGTACGCCCGGCAAAGGCGGGGCGGAAAGTAAACGAAAGGCGGGTACGAAGGCAGGAAGGGCAAGGCGTCGTCCAAGCCCAGCTGCATTCGCTAGAGTGAAAGGGGATTCCATGCTTTTCGACGTGTACGGTGACAATGCAGTGTTTCAGTGGGTGGGCTGGGCGCTTGTGTTCGCTGGGCTTATTCTGCTCAACGAGTTCGCACGCCGCTCGAAGTTGGGCGGAAAGATAATGTTTTTCGTGTTGCCTGTTGCCATGACCATCTACTGCGTCGTGGTAACCGTTGCGGCATCGCGCGGACTCGAGTGGGGCGTGAACAACCCGACCGTGCTGTTCCAGAACGGATGGTTCCATTATGCGAAAGTGTATGCGGCGCTCACGGGCTGCATCGGGTTCATGATTATCAAGTACCACTGGGGTAAGCTTGGGAAAGCCGAATGGTTCAAGGCGTTTCCGTTCGTCATCGTGGCGATCAACATCCTCATTGCTGTGGTGTCCGACTTCGAAAGTGCTGCCAAGTTCTTTGCCGGCGAGTACTTCCTGCTCGACAACGGCTCTGCTGCTTGGATCACGAGCGAAAACGCCACGCAACTTACCGGTTGGCACAACGTCTTCAACGGGGTGGCGGGCATCATCAACATCTTCTGCATGACTGGATGGTGGGCAGTCTACAGTTCCAAGAAGCAAGACGACATGATATGGGCCGACATGACATGGGTGTTCATCATTGCTTACGACCTGTGGAACTTCTGCTATACCTACAACTGCCTGCCCAACCACGCGTGGTATTGCGGCTTCGCGCTGCTGCTGGCCCCAACGGTGGCCAACGCGCTGTGGAACAAGGGCGGCTGGATTCAGAACCGCGCCAACACGCTTGCCATCTGGTGCATGTTCGCGCAGGTGTTCCCGCAATTCCAGGATTATTTCCCCGAGTACGGTCTGACCAGTCCTTTCGCCGTCAACAGCGTGCTCTCCACGCAGGCGAACACAGTGGTTGCGGTCTTGGCGTTGGGCGCCAACGTGGCAGCGCTTGCGTACATTCTCTACCGCGCTAAGAAACTGGGTGTGAACCCCTACAAGAAGGAAGTTTTTGTGGGTACCAAGGACTACGAGCAGGCGCGCGAGCGCATTGCCGACGGCGAAATGCCTGTCCACGAAGTGGAAGAATACGAGCATGCGAAGAAGGTCCTGGCTGCCTAGAAGCCAGTCTTGGATCAGTGCCGAAACCCTGCAGGGTTCCCGTTGGATGGGGCCCGCAGGCAGGGAAGACGGTGCGCATTGGAGCAGCGGCACAGAGAGAAAGGAAATTGGATATGAGGGCACGGTTGGCGGCGGCATCGGTGCTAGCGGCGCTTCTGGCGCTGGGACTGGCAGGGTGCGCAGCGCAATTCGAAGGTTCGGGAAGCAAGGACGCTGCCAGTGCGGAGCAGTTGGCCCTGACGTTAGACGACCCGTGGGCGGCTCCCATCGAAACGAAGGCAGAAAAGGTGGAAGGCGGCCTGAGGAACGGCACCTACACCGGCATCGGACATGGCGTTGACGGCCTGGTGACGGTGACTATAGAGGTGAAGGACGGCAAGATAACAACGACGGCCATGACGCAAGAGGGCGAGACCCAAAGCGTGGGCGGATTCGAAGCGATACGCGACGGCAAGTACGCGCAGATGATCGACGCAGCGCAGGGTTCCGACATCGACACCATTGCGGGTGCAACCTTGACGACAGTGGCCGTGCGCGAAGCGGTGGACGATGCACTCGCGCAGGCGAAAGGAGGAAACTAGCATGGCACGGCAAGGCAACGCGGTATCGCGCCGCGACTTCTTAGGTTTGGCAGCGGCTGCCGCAGCTGGGTCCCTGGCTGCTCCTGCGGCGGCTCATGCCGCAGAGGAAAAGATCGGAAACTGGGCGGCCGACGGCAGTGCGCAGGTGTCGGTGCCCGACTCCGCCTTGGGCAACGCTACGAGCGACGACGGCACCTACCGCGACCATACGGCAGCGGCGTTTCCCGCTAACGATGCAACAGCCATCCCTCCCGCAGACGTGCCCGCGAAGTGGGATTACGAGTGCGAGATTGTCGTAGTGGGCGCGGGCGGCGGCGGCTTGAACGCAGCGTCGCGAAGCGCCGAACTGGGCGCCGACACCATCTGCATCGAAGCGTCCAGTATAATCGGCGGCAACGCGCAGTCGGCGGGCATGTGCGCCATTTTGGGAGGCAGCCGCCTTCAGGAAGCGGCGCGGTTTGCCTTTCCCAGCTACCCGTTCGATGCGCAGAAGATGACAGACTGGGCAATGGACGAATACCATTTCGCCGCTGACCCAAAACTGATCTGGCGCATTGCAGACGCTGGTGGAAAGTGCATCGACTGGATGGCAGACTGCGGGGTCGAATGGCGCTTGGGAGAGGTGCCGGTCTACGTAGCCCCGAAGGCGTCGACGCTTGACCATCACGTGCTCAAGATGAAGGACGCCACCGATGCCATGTACCAGTTCGGGCAGGACCACGGAGTGCGCTACCAGTTCCAGACACCGTGCGAGCAGCTCGTGCAGGACGACGACGGCCGTATCGTCGGCGTGGTCGCGCGTGAGTTGTTCGAGAACGAGGTTTTCATCCACGCGAAAAAAGCCGTCATCCTCACGGCGGGCGGGTTCTGCAACAACAAGGCGCTGCTCGACAAGTACA
>JAFUCW010000214.1 GCA_017459485.1 Eggerthellaceae bacterium
AGCCCCTTGGGATGAAGGATGTAGCGCTTGTCGCCGTCGGCATAATGAAGCAAGGCGATGCGCGCAGAACGATTCGGGTCGTACTCGATGGTTGCAACCTTGGCAGGAACGCCGTCTTTGTTGCGTTTGAAATCGATGATACGGTAGCGCCTCTTGGCACCGCCACCCTGATGGCGCGTAGTGATGCGCCCGTTGTTGTTGCGCCCCGCCTTCTTCGGCAGAGACGTCAACAGCGACTTCTCGGGCGTGGTAGACGTGATTTCCGCAAAGTCGGAAACCGTCTGGAACCTACGTCCCGGAGAGGTCGGCTTGAACTGCTTGACTCCCATGGTCTTCCTTTCTTGTAGCCTTCGTCGGTAGGCTGCTCACCGCGTCACAGGAGAACAGGCAGGCTCCTTTGCACGACTCCAGCCGTACCACGCGCCCGGGTGTGTCCATACACGTGCAGACGCAAAGATGAAGTATAGCCCCGCATTATTCAGTGAGCAAGGATTATTTTAGGGCGCACATTTTACACAAAAGTCTCGCACCGCTCCCGCACCATTCTGCGCGATGCTGTGCGCGGTCGGGCGCAAAGCCGCTGGCTCCTTCGTCCTGCGCAACGCCATCCCTGCTCGACGGTGCATGGCACAACAGGCTCCGCCTCCCAAACAAAAGGAAGCCTCCACTTTAGATGCAGCGGCTATGGGCCTGCAACGCACAATAGCAGAGGATGGAATGCTCTTTGGAGTACGGACCTGGACCTGTTCCGGACTCTATAACTCTATAAAGGTATGGTCTTTGCCTCGGCACGTTCAGATTCGACAGCAGAGTCCTCGTCGAACGCCACGCCATCGAGCTCCGCTTCTCGCGCTGCGGCGGCTTCGTACGCAGCCGCCGCCACAACCGCCTCTGCTTCGGCTCCTGCAGCCTTGGCGGCGTCGGCCGCTGCCCGCTCGGCCTCGACACGCGCACGTTCGGCAAGGATGTCGGCGTGGCGCTGGATCTGCTCCTTGTTGTCCTTCGCGATCCACTTGGCAAGCCAGTTGTCCGGGTTGTTGACCATGAGGGTAAGCGCCATGCCCAGCATAATGGGAAGGTAGAACGTGAACAGGCGCCAGATGATGGCGGACAGCGCGACGATCGAAGGTGCTCCGTACACGGCGTTGAAGAACACGATGTAGCTGCCCTCCGCTGCCCCCACCGCCCCGGGAAGCGGCACGAACGAGGAGATAAGGTAGATAAACGCCTGACACGACAACACGGTGAAGTAGTCGTTCGCTTCCAGGTTGAACCCGGCAAAGATGACGAACGACATGGAGAAGAACACGGTCAACTGCACGAAAGAGACCAGCGACACCTTCACAAGCAGCGAAGGCTCCTTCATGATCACGCGAATGCCGTTGTAGGCGTCTTCGAGCTGCGCGATGGCGTTGGCGCGCGTTGCGTCGCGGTCTTTGATGATGTTGAAATTGGCCAGCACAGAAATGATCCAGCCCACCGCTTTCGTGATGGTGTTCTTGGCAAACGCCAGCGCAAGGAGCATCGCCATAAGGAACAGCCCGCCCAAAAAGCCGATCGCCACCAAATACATGAGCGGCCTGAGCGTTTCGGTGAAGTAGCGGAACCTTAAGATCAAGACGATAACCGCGTAGATGGTCATCGTGAACTGATACACAATGAAGCGCACGAGCAGCATGGTCATGGCGTCGGAAAGCGGCATGCCGAAGCGCTTATAATAGTAGGCTTGCATGGGCTGACCGCCGCTCGAAAGCGGAGTGATGCAGTTGAAGTACTGCCCGATTATGGTAACGATCACGGTCTTGACAAACGAGAAGCCAGGATAGAGATAGTTGCTGATAATCTGCATACACGCAGATTCGAGCAGCCAGTAGACGACGATCACCACCAGCGCAATGAGCAAAAACGCCCAATTGAAGCTGGAGATCGCATGGAGCGTTTCCTCCCCTTCACCGGCGATGAACAGATAGCCGAACAGGAGCAGGAAGGCCGCAACGCACAAGACGATGTTCACTTTCCTGCCAAACGACGGCGGCAGGTCCCCCTCATCTTCGCCCGGCACGAGAGCCTCGGCAGTCGCGTCGATGGACTCGAGCTTCGACTTTGCCGTACGCGCATGCGCAGGCCCCTCCTGGCCGGAAGACTCCGCAACCCCGTTGCTGGCAGGAGCATCGTCGGCATGTTTCATCCCATCGGAGCCCTCCTTGGCATCCGATGCGGGAACAGGAGAAAACGCAATGGAGTCATAGCCCACGTTGGATGTTTCGGAAACTGCCGGAAACGAACTTTCTTCATCGGGCAGCGAATAATCTCCGTTATGTTGCTTTTCGTGTTTCGGCACGCAGCGTTTCAGCCTTCCGATTACGAGAACTTGAAAATGCGTCGCGTAATATCGTACACCAACCGCGTGGCGGCGCGCCCCGGAGCGGTCCTACGGTTGGCCCAACCTGCGAACGAATGGCGCACCCCTTCGTAGAGCACGGAGTCCCTTTCCTTGAGATAGCTCCACATCTCCCGATTCTTCTCGATGGCCTCGGGGGTGTCGATCATGAACAGATGGGTGGTCGAAACGCTGATCATGGCGATGATGTAGCGCAGTCGGCATTCTGCCATCTTAGGTTCGATCAGTTTCAGTTCCGCTTGGTCGTAGTCGTCGATGGCAACGCGCGTGGCGTAGAGCTGATCGTCGATGTGGGCCTTCACCACTTCGACGTTGACAGACTGATCCGTGCGCCCAACCATATAGTGGTAGGCATCCACGTCCAGATAGTAGAGCTTGCGCGTGAAAGGAAGCGGATGGAGCACGTAATAGCTGTCCATGTAGGCGACGCCTTCGGGCAGATGCACCCCGGTTTCGCGTAGCAGAGGTGCGAGGTACCATGCAGCATGGACCATGATACGTTGGTCGATGGTGGCACGGCGCGCCTCGGACCAGGAGAAAATGCGGCCTTCGGGCAGGTAGTTGCGATAGGCGATCTGATGCGTGGACTCATCGACCGTATGGTCATAGACAAAGTTCGTCAGCAAAAGATCCGGTGCCTGGTCGGTGCTCACAAGGGCGTCCAAGGTGCTCAAAACACGGCTGAGGGCAGACCCCTCGAGCCAGTCATCAGAGTCAACCACCTTGAAGTACAGGCCTCTCGCCACTTCCAGCCCACGGTTCACGCCACTGCCCCATCCGTTGTTCTGCTGGTCGATGACCACGACATTGCCGTAACGGGAAGCGTAGTCGTTGGCAATTTCAAGCGTGTTGTCGGTCGAACCGTCGTTGACGACGATAATCTCGACTGGCCTGTTCGCCACAAGAAGCGAATCGATGCAGCGGGACATGTACGCCGCCGAGTTGTAGCACGGAACGAGGAACGTGACCAGAGGCTGCGCGTCTGCAGTCTGTGCCTGTTCGGTTCGCAAGAGCCTCCCCCGTCTTCGCATGCATCGCGTTTTGGCAAAAAGCGCGCGATGCGGTTCGTCCTACGCGAAATTATACCTTGTCGGACCACGCTCGCTCCAGTTACATACAGGCAACAGAACGAGGCCATCGGACGATTCCGGGCGTGGTAGAATAAGCGGGTTACAATGCGAACAGGTGAAACGCCCACTTTTCCTACAAGGAGGACGACATGGCACGTGTGTACAACTTCTCGGCTGGACCAGCCGTACTTCCCGAAAGCGTCCTGGAAGAGGCCGCTGCCGAGATGCTCGATTATCGGGGAACCGGCATGTCTGTGATGGAGATGAGCCACCGCTCCGCTGCGTTCCAGCAGATACGCGACGAAGCCGAAGCGGATCTGCGCGAACTCATGAGCATTCCAGGCAACTACAAGGTTCTGTTCGTTCAGGGAGGCGCCACCATGCAGTTTTCCGCCATCCCATTGAACCTGAAGAAAAGCGGCGTGTTCGACTACGTCGTATCCGGATCCTGGTCGAAGAAGGCGTTCGAGGAAGCAGGCCGCTTCGGCGACGCGCGCTGCCTTGCCTCTTCCAAGGACGGCAACTTCAGCTACGTGCCCGACGTTGACGCGCTCGCTTACAGCTCAGACGCCGACTACCTCTACATCTGCCAGAACGAGACCATCTACGGCACGCGCTATCCCAAACTGCCCGAATGCGACGCACCCCTGGTTGCCGACGTGTCGTCTTGCTTCCTGTCCGAGCCCATCGATGTCGAGCGCTACGGGGTCATCTACGGTGGCGTGCAGAAAAACGTTGGCCCTGCGGGCATGGCCATCGTCGTGGTGCGCGAAGACTTGATTCCCGAAGACGACCTGAAAGACGTTCCCATCATGTTGCAGTGGCGCACCTATGCTGACAACGACAGCATGTACAACACCCCTCCGTGCTACACCATCTACATCTGCGGCAAGGTGTTCAAGTGGATCAAGGCGCAGGGTGGCCTTGAAGGCATGAAGAAGCTCAACGAAGAAAAGGCCACGCTTCTCTACGACTATCTTGATTCATCTACGCTGTTCAAGCCGACGGCTCGCAAGGAAGACCGTTCTCTGATGAACGTGCCCTTCGTCACCGAATCCGACGAGCTTGACGCCGAATTCGTGAAGGCGTCGAAGGCCGCGGGACTGGAGAACCTGAAAGGCCACCGCAGCGTCGGCGGCATGCGCGCCTCAATCTACAACGCTATGCCCCAAGCAGGCGTCGAGGCCCTCGTGGACTTCATGCGCGACTTCGAAGCCTCGCACGCGTAACCGCCCCCAACCTAGAGGGTGCCACGCTGGACGGTATGGCGCTTGCGGGTCTTTTTGGGTTCGCGAAAGTCAAGTTGGAGCTGGACGGTGTCGGAGGCCTCTTCGGCGCCGCTTACCAGCTCGATCGAATCTATCTGCCACGACACCGCCTCGTTGCCGAACTCTTCGAGCATGCGAATGCGTGCGTCGGTGGCATTCTTTTTCGATCCGGCATTGTACATGGACTCGAATTCGAACGTCCCATTCACCGGGTTGGCCCCGTGAGGCGATTTGTAATGTGCACCGTACGTTC
>JAFUCW010000215.1 GCA_017459485.1 Eggerthellaceae bacterium
GTGCCCATGATGCTCATGACCATCAGGAAGATCAGGCCGACGAAGCCGATGATCAAAAACATGAGCAAGCCGCTGATAAAGCCGCCGATAAGGATCACGAGCCCGTTGTTGAGGTGGGTGCGCAGGAAAATGTCCGAGTCCTTGTCGCCCACCACGTAGGCGAAGATGAGCGGCAGGAGCCCCCAGTACACGCACATGGCAAGGGCGCGCGACGTGCCCGTCGTGTTGGCGTACACCTTTTGGGACGCAGCTGGCGCTTGGCCGTAAGGCTGCTGTTGCTGGTATTGCTGCTGGTCGTAAGGCTGCTGGAAAGGTTGCACCCCGCCTGGTTGCTGTCCGTAGGGCTGCTGGTAAGGTTGCTGTAGAGGCTGCTGGCCATAGGGTTGCTGGAAGGGCTGCACGCCGTTTGTCTGCGGGGCGTAGGGCTGCAGATCGCTTGCTTGCTGATCGTATGGTTGCGGCGCCATAGGGGGCTGTTCTGGTTGCTGCGGGACAGGTTGCGCCGAAGGTTGGTCGGTCTGAGGCGCCTGGGCAGGGGCGTTCTCTGCAACGGCGGATCCGCACGCGGGGCAAAACGACGCGTCGTCCCGGATTTCTGCATTACAAGATGGGCAATTCATTTCTCTCTCCATTTCTGGCATTTTGCGTGCGCATAAGGGCGCTTGCCGCCAACGTTGTTCAAACTCTATCGCAAATCGTGGTCATAAACAATGCAATCTTTTGCAAGTTCGCCCGCCAAATGCTGCACCTTTGCGTAGGGCCTGCTTTAAGGAGTGAGAGAGGGTATTGTGTTCCTGGAGTGGCGTTGCCGTTTTGTAACTTGCACTTAATAAGTACTCTTATTAATATAATAAGCAATCTTACTAAGGGAAGGAGTAAGCATGACAGTATCAAACGAAGACCTTCTTATGGAAATGCATCGGGTGGGCGCCCTTATGCGGCGTGCGCATCACGGTGGGCATCCGCATGCTCATGGACATGGGCATGGGCATGCAGTTCCGCATGCGCACGGCGAAGGTGGGCCGCGTTGCAGCCATGCCCATGGGGCGAGCGGTTTGCCCGAAGGCCATCCACCGGTGCATGGGCACGGAGTCGAGCTTCCCGAAGGCCACCCGCCCATCCACGGGCATGGCCACGGGGTCGTTCTTCCGGAGGGCCATCCACCCATCCACGGGCATGGTGGGCATCACCACGGGCATGGCGGCAAGTGCACCCACAAAGGCTCGGGCAAGCACGGTCAGGCGCGCATTCTTGCGATGCTCGAGGTCCAGGACGGCATGAGCCAGAAAGACCTGGCGTTTCTGCTGGGGATTCGCCCCCAGTCGCTGACCGTGGCGCTCGAAAAGCTCGAATCGGAAGGCCTGATCGAGCGCAAGCAGGACGAAGGCGACAAGCGCACGCGCCGCGTGTTCATCACCGATGCGGGCAAGGAAAAGGCCGCGTCGCAAGCCGAAGAGCGCTCCAAGCAGGCAGACGACGTGTTCGCCGTCCTTTCCGAAGAGGAAAAGGAGCAGCTCTCGTCCATCCTCTCCAAGCTGGCAACCTCATTGGACAAGGGCTCTCCCAGCGCGGGCGATCCAGAAGTACAGCAGGAAAAGTAGGCTTTTCCAACAATCGCGAATATGGCCGCATCTCCAAAAGGGCTGCGGCCTTTTTTGCAAAATGCTATTTCAGGATTGCCTTGCAGGTCCTTGATAGTTTCGGCAAATCGTCGGTTAGCACCTGCCAGACTATGTCTGGGTCGACGCCTTCGTATGCGTGCGCGATGATATTTCGCATACCGCGAATCTGATGCCACTCAACTTCAGGATGATTGCTGGTGAAGTCGTCGGACAAATCGTTGACGCATTCACCGATTTGCTGGATGTAAAGGGCGATTCCGTCTCCATAGAAACGATCCTCGTCGAATTTTTTGCGCGTAGGGAAATGCTTTTCCCTGGCAGCTTGTGCTAGCGCGCAGAAGGAAACGATGCGTTCGAGCGCATTACGCTCCTTTGCTTTCATAGAGCAAGATCTCCTCTTCTGCTATTCGGTCGCGAAAAGCACTCGAGAGCGACTTCGTGGTCGAAAGATCGACTTTGCGTTCCAGGGCCCTTTCCGCATCGTATTGAAACCCGCCGATGGAAAACCCTTTGGCCGAACCAGGCTCAATGTGTAAGTCTATGTCGCTTTCGGGTGTCTCTTCACCGCGCGCGTAGGATCCGAACACATACACCTTTTCAAGGCCGTATTCCCTGGCAATGGGACCGATTGCCCTTTTGATGTCCAGAATTGTGAGGCCTTGCCGCTTTCTTGGAATCTGCACGGCAAAAGGGAGGCCCTGCTGCAGCACAACCTGTGAATACAAAGCGTTAATCGCGACCGTGTGGGTAAGGCCCA
>JAFUCW010000216.1 GCA_017459485.1 Eggerthellaceae bacterium
ACACGAGCAGGTACAGGTCTTCCAGGGTCGGCTCCACAGGCGCGGCGCCCTCGAAGGGGCAGCCGTCGGCCACCACGCGAACGACCGCGTGGCCGTCTGCGGCGTAGCGGACGTTGGCCACCTGCATGGTCGCCGAGATCGCCTCGGCCTGATGGGCGGGCACGTGGCACTCCCACACCTTGCCAGCCGCCTGCGCCACTACCTACTCGGGCGTGCCGGCCATCACAAACGCTCCTTGTCGCATGACCATGATGCGGTTGGCGATAAATTCCACATCACTCACGATGTGTGTGGAGAGGATAACGATCTTGTCCTGCGCGAAGCCGGCGATGAGGTTGCGGAAGCGCACGCGCTCCTTGGGGTCAAGACCGGCCGTCGGCTCGTCCAATACGAGGATGGCCGGATTGTTGATCATCGCCTGTGCAATGCCGAGCAGCTGCTTCATGCCACCGGAGAATGTCTTCACCTTGCGGCGCGCGTCGTCGGCAAGGCCCACCTCCTCCAACAGCTGCATGCTGCGCGCCCGCCCCTCGCGGTTGTCGAAGCCCTTGAGCGTGGCCATGTAGCGCATGAAGTCGAGCGCCGAGAAATCCGGGTAGTAGCCGAAGTCCTGCGGCAGGTAGCCGAGTAGGGCCCGGTAGCCATCCCCGAGTTCTTGGGCGTCACGACCGTCGAGCAGGATTTGCCCGCCCGTGGGCCGCAGCACATCGCATACCATGCGCATGAGCGTGGTCTTGCCTGCACCGTTTGCGCCGAGCAGTCCCGTTACGCCGGGAGTAATTGTTGCCGACACGCGGTCCACGGCGATTCGCGCCCCGAACTGCTTAGTAAGTCGGTCGAGTTTTAGTTCCATGAGTGTTTCCTTGTCTAGTTGTAGGTTTTCGCCATGTGTGGGGAAAAGGCATCGAGGCCTGCGTCCACTGTCCGAACGGTCATTGCGATTTCGCGCACGAGCCAGGTGCACGCCAAGGCTGCAGCGGTTGCCCACGAAGCGAGTGATGCGTGTGCGTACAGTTGTGGTACCGTACTCGCGAGTGCCAGGAGTGCCGCCGAGCAAGCAACCGTCCAGACAGCGCAGAGCATCGTCGCGACGGGTGCAGGGGCCAAGCGCAGTGCCATTAACGAGCCCGCGCAGGAAAGGAAGAACGGCGGGCAGGCCCAAAGCGCTACGTCGAAGGCGCTCACGTCGAGTGCCGACGCAGCAACGGCAATCATAATGCCTACCGCCAGCGCCGACGAGCAACCCAGCACAATCAGCCTGGCAACCATCACGCTTGCTGCGTTGTGGGGGCAAGAGTATTCCAGCTCCGCCACGTTGTGCAGTTTGCTTGCCTGCATCGTGGGCACGCCTACAAGCACGGACAGAGCAGACAACAGCCCTATGGCAAGCTTAGACGCCGCCGCGTTTCCCGCTGTGTGCGCCAGGAAACACATGATGGCGACGATTGCAACCTGCGCAGCCCACGTCCAGGCGGGGATGTAGCGCACTTGGTCCGCCACGAATGCGGCATGCCCAAGCTCGGTACCCTTCGTCATGCGAGCCCGGGCATCCTCCGCAACCATCGCAGCGGCCAACGCATCGATTTCCTCCAGCGAAACGCTTTCGCGCTGCGTCGCGTAATGGCGGGAGAGTGCCACCTTCAGCCGGGCGCGGTCGACATCACCCATCCAGATCACCTTCCTTCAGTTCTTTGGCCAGCAGCTTCAATGCCGCATCGATACGTCTCTTTGCGGAAAAGCGGCTGATGCCGAGTGCACGAGCCACTTCATTTACCTGAAGGCCCGCACCGTAGCGCAACTCAACGGCTTCGCGCATGTCGTCCGGCAGTTTCGCCAGCGCATCGTCAATGCCGGTTACCTGTTCGCCGTGCCTTTCGTCGGCCACATCGAAGTCGAGGCTCACTGTTTCCAGGTGCTTCTCGCGGCTCGCGTCCACGCATACGTTTCTTGCTATCCGCATCAGGTAGGCGATAGGCTTGCCACGTTCGCGATACCTTTGGGCACGCACGAAGCGCAAGAACGTCTCCTGCGCAAGGTCGGCCGCATCGTGTCCGGCTGGTGCATGGCGTCTGCAGTACGCCAGCACTTCGCCGTAGC
>JAFUCW010000217.1 GCA_017459485.1 Eggerthellaceae bacterium
CGTGCATAGTACGGATGGTCCGATACATTGGACGTGTGCGATGGGACGCGCACACGCTGTATAATCGACGCGAAGGCACAATGGAGCAAAGGGGATAAGCGATGTCTGAAGTGGTAGTTGCCGTTGACGCGGTAGGTGGAGACACGGGTATTTCGGTGGTGGGACCGGGATGCTTGGCTGCACTTGCCGAACACCCTGAACTGCGCATATTGCTGTGCGGACCCCAAGAGCTGGTGGAGGCGTACGCCGAAGTAGACGACCGCGTGGATGCGATTGCCTGCACCGAGGTCATCGAAATGGGAGAGCATCCCGCCCAGGCGGTGCGTAAGAAGAAGGACTCTTCTATCGTCGTTGGGTGCCGCTTGGTGAAGGAGGGCCGTGCACATGGGTTCTTCAGCGCTGGGTCGACAGGAGCGTGCCTGGCGGCGGGAACGCTGGTCACGGGGCGCATCAAGGGCGTGAAAAGGCCTGCCATGGCAACCATTATTCCCTCCCCGGTCCGTCCGGTGATCCTGTGCGACGTGGGCGCGAACGCGGATTGCAAGCCGGAATACCTTGTCCAGTTCGCTCAGATGGCCTCCATCTACGCCGAAAAGCTGCTTGATCGCCCCAATCCTTCGGTCGCGTTGCTCAACATCGGCTCCGAAGAGGCGAAAGGCTCGACGTTCGCGCAGGAAGCCTACGCGTTGCTCAAGAAAAACGTCCCTTCGTTTGTGGGCAATGGGGAAGGTTCGGACCTTCTTGCCGGCCGCTACGACGTGTTCGTGTCCGATGGATTCACGGGAAACGTGGCGGTCAAGGTGATCGAGGCCACGGCGAAGGAGCTCTTCGGTGCGATGAAGGGTGTCTTCAAGCGTAATGTCGCCACCACGTTGGCGGCGGGGGTGCTCAAAGGCGGCCTCTACGAGCTTAAAGACTCGATCAGCCCCGATTCCTACGGGGGAGCGCCTTTGCTCGGCGTGGCAGGTGCGGTTATCGTCGGGCACGGTTCCTCCAATGAAACCGCCATAAAAAACGGTATTCTCACCACGGCCCGCACGGTGAGCATGGGTGTTTCTGAATTAATCGCGCAGACTGTGCGTCCGTAGGCCCTCAACAGGTAAAATCGTTGTCAGCACAATAGACAATCGATTCCTGTGGGGCTCATCGGCATTGACTGATATTTCGACAGACGAACAGCGCGAAAAACTCGATCGCGCCCAAGACATACTGCAGTACCGCTTCGGAAACGAGCAGTACCTTCTTGCCGCCATCACGCACCCTTCGGCCGTGGAAGGCAAGCCGCTCCTGCATTCCTACGAGCGCCTGGAGTTTCTCGGCGACAGCATTTTAGGCGCGGTGGTGGCAGATGCCGCGTTTCACGCCTATCCCGATCTTGACGAAGGGGGGCTCACGCGCATCAAAGTGTCGCTTGTGTCGGGTGCGTCCCTCTCCAGCGTAGCCGAGCAACTCGGCTTCGCCGATTTCATCATTTTCGGTCAATCCGAGCGGGGCACCGGCCGCAGGGGCTTGCATTCTGTGCTCGAAAACGTCTACGAGTCCATCGTGGCCGCCCTGTTCCTGGACGGTGGGCTGGAACCTGCGCACAACTTCATTTCCTCGACGCTTATCACCCAGATGAGCGAGGACATGGCATTCGAGCCCGAAAATCCGAAAAGCGCTTTGCAGGAAAAGCTGCAGGAAGAGGGCATCACGCCTACGTACAAGCTGGTCGAAACGCAGGGTCCGCCGCACGACCGCACGTTCATCACGCAGGTCTACGCCGGATTGCAGGCACTGGCCAGCGGCGTGGGACGCACGAAGAAGGAAAGCGAAAGCCATGCCGCCAACGCGGCGCTACAGAAGATGAGCGAAGGAACCGTGCTTTCCAAAGAAGAGCAACGCGCTGCCAGGCAGGCAGAAAAAGCGCAGGCCAAGGCCAAGAAGGCCGAAGAGAAGGCTGCGCGTGCGGCAGAGAGGAAAGCCAAGAAGGATGCCGCTCGCAGTGGCGGCGCACAGGGGTAGTCTATGCATCTTAAGTCACTTGTTCTCAAAGGGTTCAAGTCGTTTGCGGATCGGTCCGTCATGAGCTTCGAGCCGGGAATCACAGCGATCGTCGGCCCGAACGGGTCGGGCAAGTCCAACGTTTCGGACTCGGTTCTTTGGGTCCTAGGCGAACGCAACGCGAAGAACCTGCGCGGCCAGGCAATGGAAGACGTCATATTCGCCGGTAGTTCGGCACGCAAGCCCGTAGGCGTGGCCGAAGTCGATCTGGTGCTGGACAATTCCGACGGTACGCTACCGGTCGAATACACCGAAGTTGCCATAACGCGCCGCATGTACCGCAATGGCATGAGCGAATACCTGATCAACGGCTCACCAGCCCGTCGCATGGACGTGCTCGACATCCTGCACGACACGGGCATGGGCACCGGAACGCACTCGATCATATCGCAAGGGCACTTAAGCTCCATTCTGCAATCCAAGCCCGAAGACAGGCGCACGCTCATCGAAGAGGCGGCGGGCGTGCTCAAACACAAGCAACGCAAGCAGAAAAGCGAGCGCAAGCTCGAGCAGATGGACGTGCACCTCTCTCGCGTGTCCGACATCGTTTCCGAAGTGGAAAGGCAGGTCAAGCCGCTCGAGCGCAAGGCGAAGCGCGCACTTCAGTACAAGGACTTGGCCGCAGAGCTGGCAGAGCTAACCTTGGGTCTTGCCGTCGACGACCTGCGCGTCTTGCAGCGCACATGGGACGAAGTGGTCGCGCGCGAAGAAGACCTCGAGGCGCAAATCGAAGGGTTCCGCAGCGAAATTTCGTCTGCGGAAGAGCTTGCCGAAGAGCTTCAGATGCGCCTCCAGACCGCGTCGCAGGATGCTGGAGCGGTTGCCGACAGGTACCGCCGTGCACAGGCCGCCACCGACCACCTTGACTCCACGATACTCGTCCTACACGAAAAGAAGCGCTCTGCCCAAAACTACCTGGCGGAGATGAGCGTCGCCCTTGGATCGGAGGAATCGGGCGCGGCCGACCTCGAGGCGAGCAGGGCAGACGCCCAGGTTGCCTACGACGAGGCGCGCAACGAAGCTCAGGCCGCTTCCGCTGCGCTCGAATCGGAGCAGCAACGCCACGATGCGCTCGAGGCCCAGCGCAAGGAGCAACAGGAGTCGCTCGATTCCGTCCTTCGCACGCGCCGCGAGTCCTTAAACGAACTCGAAGCGGTGCGCTCTGCGCAGGCTGCAGCGCAAGAGGTGCTTGCGGAAAGCCGCGCGAGCGAACAGACGCTTGGCAACCATGCGGCCCAGATCGCAGAGCGCATGGAGGGGCTGCACGGCGCGCTTACCGACGCGCAGACCACCCACGACCAGACTCAGACGGCGCTTGCCGATGCGCTTGAGGCGGCGGAGGCAGCCCGCAGCGCCGTCACGAGCGCCTTTACAGCCCGTGACGCTGCCCGCACGCGCATGGACCAGCTGCGCGAAGAGCGCGGCATCCACAGTGCCGAAGTGCGCAGCCTCGAAGAGCTCGAGCGCACGCGTCGCGACGCCAATGGGCTGCTTTCCTGGATGCTCGACAACGTAGATGCGCTGACAGCCAAGGTCTCTCCCCTCATCGACGAGATAGGCGTTCCGCGCGAGCTGGAGTCCGTCGTCGACGCCTTGCTCGGACGCGACGTCGCCGGCTTGGTCGTTGCCGACCTTGACGCTGCGGCGCAGGTGGCATCCCGCCTTGCCTCGGTCGATGAAACGGGCACGGTCACCCTGCTTCCCCGTGCGGGCATGCGCAAGCCTGCACCACCCGCGTCGGGGACGCTTCTGATCGACGCGTTGGAGGTTTCCGATTCCGCCCGCGACGTTGCGAGCGCCCTGCTCGGCGACGTTGTTTTGTGCGACACGGCGGCAGAGGCCGTTGCTGCCGTGCGTGCCAACCCGGGCATTTGCGCGGCCACGCGCGACGCAACCATCGTGTGGCCCAACGGCAAACTTACGCGCACGCACCGCTCCGACGACGAGGTAGGCGGCCTTTCGGGCAAGCGTTCGCTCGAAGAGGCGCGCATTGCGCTCGAGCAGACCGAAAAGGCATTCGAGGAGGCGTCCGCCGAGTACAACCAGTGCGAGGAAAACCTGAGGGTAGCGCAATCCGAAAGCCTCAAGCGCACGCAGGTCCAGGCGGAACTCCAGGGTGCCGCCGACTCCGCCACTGCAGAGCTTGAGCGTTCGCAGAGCGCCTACGACTCCCTCCTTGCCGAACAGCAGGAACTTTCCGAGCAACGTGCTCGTGCACGAGCCGCGCTCGAGGCAGCCGAGCCCGACGCCGCACAGCTGTCTGCGCGCCATGAGGAGCTGGTGGCGCTGCTGCAGGAAAACAAGGAGCAGATGGATTCGCTGCGCTCCTCGATCGAGCCCCTGGCATCGCAGGCGGAAGAGGCGGCAGGCTTGCTTGCCGACTTGCGCGTGAAGTCCGCGACCGCTTCCGAGCGCGCGGAGTACTCCCGAAGGGTGCTGCTTGCACGCGAGCAGGATATTGCTGCGGCGAAGGAAGCCGAGACCCGTCGCCGTGCCAGCATCGAGCGGCATCGCGTCATGTGCGAACGCATCGATCCGCTGATTGCGACGCTGGGGCGGCTCGTCTCGTCGGCGCAGCGCCGCACGGAACGGCTCGAAAAGGAAGCGGCGGATTCCCAAAGCTCCAGCGCGGGCCTGCATGTCCAGATCAACGATGCGCGCACCCGCGCTCGTTCGGCACACGATTCCTACGATGCGGCCAACGGCAGCCTCTCCGAAGTCAGGGTTCAGAAGGGACGCTTGGAGATGCAGGTCGAATCCGCCATCCACACGATCACCGAGGAATGCGAAACGCCGCTTGAAACCGCGCTCGACCTTCCCGAGCTCCAGAACCGTCCCGAAGTGGAGGAACAGGCGTTCAAGTTGCAGAGGCGCATCAAGAACATGGGAACGATCAACCCCGACGCAGCTGCCGAATACGAGGCGCTCAAGGAGCGCTACGACTACCTGTGCGCCCAGCTTGCCGACATGCAGGCCGCGCGGCGCTCCATTGCCAAGATTGTCCGCGTGATCGACGCGCGCATGAAAGACGACTTCGTGCAGACCTACGAAACGGTCAACGGCAATTTCCAGGAGATATTCGGCGTGCTATTCCCCGGCGGTTCGGGTTCGCTTTCGCTCGTCAACCCCGACGACCCGGAAAACACGGGCGTGGAAGTGAACGCCCAGCCCCATGGCAAGCGCATCTTGAAGATGTCGCTCATGTCTGGCGGCGAGCAGTCCTTGACGGCGCTTGCGTTGCTGTTCGCTGTGTACAAGACGCGCTCGACGCCGTTCTACATCCTTGACGAGGTCGAAGCCGCGCTTGACGACACGAACCTGCGCCGTCTGTGCGCCTACCTTGACTCCATGCGCAACGACACGCAGTTCATAATGATTACTCACCAACGCCGCACGATGGAAATGGCAGATGTGCTCTATGGCATCTCCATGCAGTCCGACGGCGTGACGAAGGTCATGAGCCAGCGCCTTGACCGAGCGCTCGAGCTGGCCGAAAGCTAGATAGGAGCCGCTATGTTCGATTC